>JAFSTS010000297.1 GCA_017445685.1 Clostridia bacterium
CAAAAATTTTTTTCGGTAATTACACAATGCAGAAAAACCAAACAGCAATCCCTCTGTCCGCTCGCTGCGTTCACATCCGGTAACTTGCCGCCGGTTAATCGGATTTCCTGAATCCCTGACCGATGATTTCGCCTGCGTCGGTGATGATGGTGAACGCCTCCGGGTCAGTCTGACGGATAAGACGATTCAGCTTGACTGCTTCGTTGCTTCTGACGGCGCAGAGTATCATCCTTTTGCTCTTTCTCGTGTAGCCGCCTTCTATTGGCAGTATCGTGTGCCCTCGGTGTATTTCCGCTGTGATTTTTTCGGAAATTTCCTCATGACGATTCGTGATTATCAAAATCAATTTGGAATGCGACGCGCCGTAGATGAAATAATCGATGAAATATCCGCTGACGAAAATCATCACTGCGGAAAAAAGCGCGCTTTCAATGTTTCTGAAAATCAGAGCGCACAGCGCTATCACAACAAAATCGAGAAACATTACGATTTTTCCCATCGTCAGATTCGGCATTTTCAGCCTGAGAAGCTTTGCGATAATGTCCGTGCCGCCCGTAGTTGCGCCTCTGATAAAAATCAGCGCAAGCGACGCGCCTGAGATAAGCCCGCCGAAAAGAGAGACGATTATCATCTCGCCCCTGTATGATGGAAGAAAATCGAAAAGGTCGATAAAAAACGACATCATCACCGTTGTGATAAACGATTTGACGATAAATACTCCTCCGATTTTCCGAAACGCAAGGATGAAGATCGGCACATTCATCAAAAGCGTCAAAAACCCGACCTTCAAAAATGGAAAAACGGTGTTTAATATTATCGCAATGCCCATTATTCCGCCTTGAACAAGGTCGTTTGGAATAACAAAAACATTTAAACCAACGCTGTAAATAACACACGCCGTCAGACAGATAAAAAAGTCGACGGCGTATTCCTTTATTATTTCTTTTTTCAAAATCAGACACTCCGTTTTGTTTTTATGTATCGGAGCTGATTATTTCAAAAATTTCTTTGAGCCTTTCAAAATCATCTTTTAAGTAAAGATACCCGACTACTCCCTCAAGAGCCGTTGCGTAGTGGTAGTCCTCCACGCTTGCGCTTTTGGGCAGGTGCTTAGGATGAGCGTTGCGGCAACGCATGAAAACATCTTTTTCTTCGTCCTTAAGATATTCGAGAAGCTTCTTTGCAGCTTCGCTTTGGGCTTTCGCCTTGACCTTTTCAACAGCAAGCGCGTGAAGCTTTCCGACATGATACCTGCTTGAACAGACGAGGTCTTCTCTTACAAACAGGTCGTAAACCGTATCTCCAACAAACGCAAGCGCAAGCGGATTTACAAGCTTTGGGTCAATTTCTTTTCCAACAAATCTGTTCAAAGCGCACTCCTTAATTTACAAAGTCAAACTCAATGTCGTAAATGCTGACCGTGTCGCCCTCATTAATACCTTTTGCAACGAGCGCGTCGATTATTCCCGACGACTTCAAAACTCTTTGAAAATATTGCAGCGATTCGTAATCGTCAAGGTTGGTGGAGTTGAGAACTCTTATAAGCCACGGAGCTTCAACGATGTATACTCCGTCAATGACCTGAATTGTGAATCCGCCGGTCTGTCTGGAAAGAAGTATTTCCTGTGGAATTTCTTCTTTTTCATATTCTTTTATCGGCGGCAGAGTCTGAAGCTTGTTCCAAACCGCGTTGATAACTTCCCTTGTGCCTTCGGCAATAACGGCGCACATTTTAAAAAACTGATATCCGCGTGAGGTAAAGTATTCTTCAAGCTCGCTTAGCTGCTGCTCTCTTGCAAGGTCGGACTTGTTTGCAACGACTATCTGCTCTCTTTTTGAAAGCTCCGGGTTGAATTTTTCAAGCTCACGGTTTATTGTGTTGAAATCCTCGATCGGATCTCTGCCTTCGCTGCCTGCCGCGTCGATGATGTGAACAAGCATTCGGCATCTTTCAACATGACGAAGAAATTCGTGCCCGAGTCCGACTCCGTCTCCTGCGCCTTCAATAAGTCCGGGAATGTCCGCTATGACAAAGGAATTTTCGTCGCCCATGTTTACCACGCCCAGAACGGGAGTTATCGTCGTAAAATGGTAGTTTGCGATAATGGGTTTTGCCTGGCTTACAACGGAGATGAAGGTTGATTTTCCGACATTCGGATATCCCAAAAGACCGACATCGGCAAGAAGCTTCAATTCAAGCTTCACTTCCCACTCTTCTCCCGGAGCACCCCCCTTTGCAAACTGCGGAGTCTGCCTTGTCGGAGTTGCAAAATGGGAGTTGCCCCAGCCGCCTCTGCCGCCTTTTGCGGCGACAAATCTTTCAGTTTTGGACATATCTGCCATAATGCTGTTGCTCTCGCTTTCGCGAATAAGAGTGCCTCTGGGCACACGGATCTCAAGATCCTGACCTTTCTTGCCGGACTTTCTTGAGCCTGAGCCGTTTGAGCCGTTTGGTGCAGTGTATTTTCTTTTATATCTGAAATCGGCAAGGGTGGACAGATTGTCGTCTACGACAAAAACAACGTCGCCGCCTTTTCCGCCGTCGCCGCCGTCGGGACCGCCGGAAGCAACATACTTTTCGCGGTGGAAAGCCACTGCTCCGTCGCCGCCGTTGCCGGCTTTTATTTTGATTTTTGCAATGTCAACAAACATTTTTCTGCTCCTTGATTTTATTACAAGACATATTGTACCACACTTTTTTGTATTTTACAAATGTTTGCTCTTGTAAAGTCGGCAGAAATGTGATAAAATATCTTTTATATTATTCATAGGATAGGTGAAAAATATGTCAGGACACTCAAAATGGAGTACAATCAAACGCAAAAAGGAAAAAACCGACGGCGCTCGTGCAAAGATTTTCACAAAAATCGGCAGAGAGATCGGCGTAGCCGTCAAGCAGGGCGGACCTGATCCGAGCGTTAATACGAAGCTGAAGGACGTTATCGCAAAAGCCAAGGCTGCAAATGTTCCCAACGACAACATCGAGAGGATCATCAAAAAAGCCGCAGGCGAAGGCAGCGGCGATAATTATGAAGAGATCGTCTATGAAGGCTACGGCCCGTCAGGCGTTGCAGTGATCGTTGAAACACTGACGGATAACAGAAACCGTACAGCAGGCGACATTCGCCACTACTTCGACAAAAACGGCGGTAACATGGGGCAGAGCGGCTGTGTTTCGTTCATGTTCAGCCGTCAGGGCGTTATTGCGCTTGAAGCGGAAGGACTTGACGAAGAGAAGGTCATGGAGGACGCTCTTGAGGCAGGAGCAGTTGACTTTATTGCCGACGGCGAGATCTTTGACATCAGAACAGAGCCCAACGATCTTGGCGCTGTCCGTGACGCGCTTGAAGAAAAAGGATATACTTTTGTCTCGGCAGAGGTTGAATATATTCCGTCAACTTATACGAAGCTGACTTCCGAGGACGATTTGAAAAACATGAACAGACTTCTTGATATGCTTGATGACAACGATGATGTTCAGAATGTTTTTCATAACTGGGAAAGCGACGATGAGTGAGACAAACCGTGTTGAAAAAGCAGAAGAGCTTTTTTCGTCGGGTTTAAACTGCGCTCAGGCTGTCTTTTGCGCCTACAGCGATCTGTTCGGTCTTGACGAAGATACTTCGCTGAAAATCTCCTCCGGCTTTGGCGGAGGCTTCGGCAGAATGAGAGAAGTCTGCGGAGCTTTCAGCGCAGTTACGATGATCGCAGGACTTGCAAGAAAAAGCGCGCAGGCTGACGACAAGGCTGAAATTTACAGGCAGATTCGTCTTCTGGCTGATGAATTTCGCAAAAGAAACGGCTCGATAATCTGCGGCGAGCTTTTGGGGGAGAGGACTCCTGCAAGCCATGTTCCTGCCGAGAGAACGCAGGAATATTTTAAAAAACGCCCGTGCCCTGAAATTGTTGGGGAAGCGGCGGAAATCATTGAAGAATTTATTATTGGTAAAGCAAATGAAATTTAAAGAATTTTTGAAATCGAGAGATATTGATCTTTCGTGGAAGAATTATTTTGTAAACGCAATGGGAGCTATGGCGCAGGGATTGTTCGCCTCGCTTCTTATCGGAACGATAATCGGAACTTTGGGCGACAAGTTTTCAATAGCGTTTCTTTCTGAAATTGCCGACTATGCAAAGAGCGGATTTGTCTGCGGCGCGGCTATTGGTATAGCTGTCGCTTCTGCGCTGAAAGCAAAAGGACTTGTGCTTTTTTCTTGTGTTTCCGTGGGCGCAATGGGATACATGATGGGCGCTCAGATAAACCCCGAGCTTTCCTATACGGCAGGCCCGGCAGGAGCTTTCTTTGCCGTAATGATCGCGTGCGAGATCGGAAAGCTTGTCTACAAGAGAACTAAAGTCGATATTCTTGTCACACCGATAGTCACGATTTTTGCAGGCTTTGGCGTATCGAAGCTTCTGTGTCCGCTGATCGCTTATCTGATGTACTATCTCGGCAGTTTTGTAAACACTGCTACGGAGCTTCATCCGTTTGTCATGGGAATCATCGTTTCCGCAGTTGTCGGCGTGATCCTTACGCTGCCTATCAGCTCAGCTGCGATCTGCGCAATGATCGGCATTTCCGGTCTTGCGGGAGGCGCTGCTACTGTCGGCTGCTGCTGCCAGATGGTCGGCTTTGCCGTTATGAGCTTCAGGGCAAACAAGTGGGGCGGTCTTGTTGCGCAGGGGCTTGGAACTTCCATGCTTCAGATGGGCAATATCGTCAAAAAGCCGTTGATCTGGCTTCCGACGATCCTTTCGTCCGCCGTTTTGGGGCCTGTTTCGACACTTGTTTTCAAGTGTGAAAATACAGGCATTGCCGCAGGCATGGGAACCTGCGGAATGGTAGGCCCGCTCGGTATGATCACTTCAAGCGAAAACCACGACGCAAGATTCTGGATAGCTCTTGTGTTGATGTGTATTGTCCTTCCGGCGATCGTAACGCTTTTGTTCAGCGAAGCGATGAGAAAATTCGGCTGGATCAAGGACGACGATCTTGCGCTTGAAATGTAAAACTTAAATATACATCTTATTATATTTTTAAAGACCCGGAAGGCAAATCATCCGGGTCTTTTTATGAGACAAGAGCTAAATATACTTTTCCATTTGTTCAAGAATGATACCAAGCTTTTTTTGTTCGTCAAAATTTTTGCCTGATTTTTCAAGTGCGCGAAGCTTCTTTTCAATCAGACGGTACTGCCTTTTGATAAAAAAAGCCGATGAATCCGTTTTTTCGTCCGGCAACAGTCCGATATACGAAAAGCTTTCAGGATAAGTTTTCTTTTCGCCTGTATATACGGCGCAGAAAATAATGTAGCATCTTCCGCCTTCAAAGCATGAGCCTTCCTCTGTCAGCTCAAATCCGTTTTCCGTCAGGTATTCGATCAGTTCTTCGCTTCTTGACATCGGCTGGAAAATAAAACGAATATTTTTATCTTTTATCCACTCTGCTTTTTCAAGCAGATTTTTTATCAGCGTTCCTCCCATTCCGGCAAAAATATAAACATCGGCGTCGCCTTGTTTATAGCTGTCGAGTCCGTCGGAAATCATCAGTCTCACCTTGTCGGCTGTGTCGGTCTTTCGGACGATTTTTTCTGCATTTTTCAACGGCCCTTCTCCTATATCCGAGGCAATTGCAAAAGGACATATTCCGTTTGTAACAAGGTATACCGGCAGATAAGCGTGATCCGTGCCGATATCGGCAATTATTTCACCCTCTTTTACAAAAGAAGCGACTTTCATCAGCCTGCTGCCGAGATTAGTTCTTAGCTTTTCCATATATCATCTTGCTTTCAAAAAAATGCGGCAGGTATCCGTTCCGAAAAACCTGCCGTAAAAATTTATTTTGTTGCGAGGTAGTTGTTGATTTCCTCAATAAGTTCGTCGCAGTCTACGCCGTGAACCATGCAAGCCTGTTCTACGCTTTCGCCTCTTGAAGCA
>JAFSTS010000298.1 GCA_017445685.1 Clostridia bacterium
ATGGCGCTCAAAAACAGCAGAAAAGCCAGAAAGCCGAAGCACAAAACAACGGAAAGCAGGCTGATCAGTTTTGAATAAAACTTTTTCTCTCTTTCGTTGCGTCGTTTTTCCAACTCCATGTCTCTTTCGATATGGGGGTTTTCGAACATTTCAAGATCGTCTTCTTCTTTAAAAAGACCTTCCAAATCTTTATAATCCAATTCGTCCGCCTCCCATCAAAATCTAAAGTACATAAACGGATTGTACGACGAGCCGACAAGACAAGCCACGCACACAAAAATCGTTACGCACTGAAAAATAACGGTGGCGAAATTTACGGCAATAGTGCCGTAGACGCCTTGTGAAATTCTCTGCTTGACCCTGTTGACGAGCTTTGCAACCGGCATACAGGCAATTATGCAAACGGCGAAAAGAACAAGGTTGTTTTTGAGCATTACTGCGTCTGCCGAGAGCGAGCCTGTTGTTCCGATGCCGAGCAGAGCCTTGAAAGCCGAAAACAGTTTTCCCATATCTTCAAAATAAAACAGAAGCCATCCGAGAAGCACAAAGAAGATCGTATAAACTCTCGAAAGCGCCGAGGACATTTTTTCAAGCTTGCTTTTGAAAATATATTTTTCGAACGCAAGCAAAAGGAAATAGTAAATTCCCCAAATCAAAAAGTTCCAGCTTGCGCCGTGCCAAAACCCCGTCAGCGCCCAGACGATGAACATATTTCTAAGCTGATGATGTCTGTTTCCGCCGAGAGGGATATAGACATAATCTCTGAAAAAGGAGCTGAGGCTTATATGCCATCTTCTCCAAAACTCAGTGATCGATCTTGCAGTGTAAGGATAGTTAAAGTTTTCTTCAAAATGAAAACCAAGCATTTTTCCCATGCCGATAGCCATGTCGGAATAGCCCGAAAAATCGAAGTAGATCTGAAAGAAATACGCAAACAGTCCCGTCCATGCGCCAAGCGCGGAAACACCGATCGTCTCGCCGCCAAACGCCGAATCGACAAGGATCCCCAGACAGTTTGCCAAAACGACTTTTTTCGCAAGTCCGACAGCAAATCTCGTTATGCCTGCGGACATTTCCTCAAGCGTAACTTTTCTGCTTTCAATTTCGCTGTTGATCGTTGAATACCTGACGATCGGACCGGCAATAAGCTGTGGAAACATTGAAACATATAAAAGCAGTTTATAATATTTTTTCTGTACGGCGACTTCTCCGCGATACACATCTATAACATAGCTCATCGCCTGGAAAGTGTAAAAAGAAATTCCGATAGGAAGCGTTATTGATGTCTCGTGAACTTTCAAAAAAGGAAGAGCGTTTAGATTGTGCGTGAAAAAATTCATGTACTTGAAAACGGCAAGCGCTCCGAGCGTAATTACGATTGACAAAACAAGATAAATTTTCGCGGCTTTTTTGCCTTTGTTTTTGTCGATCAAAAGTCCGAAGAAATAGTCGGCAAACGAAGTGAAGATCATGACGATTATCCACTTAGGCTCACCCCACGCGTAAAACAAAAGAGACGCGCACAAAAGAATAATGTTTTTTGATTGAATATTTCTGACAATGTTGTACAATGCCAGCGTTGCCGGCAGAAATATACACAAAAAAACCAGGCTTGAAAATACCATTTTTTTAATTTTCCCTCTTTCAACATCCAAAATGCAACCGGCATACAAGTTACTTTATATAATAACATTTTTTGAGCCTGAATGTAAATAGGTTTACGACAAAAACTTTGTTTAAATTTATTTTTTAATTATTTTTTGCAACGGACTTGTATATAATCTGATTTTGGGTTATAATCTACTTGCAATTTCCAACGAAAGATTTGGTATAATTTCAAAGAAAAGGGTGGTCACAATAAAGAATATTCTCGTCACCGGCGCAGCAGGTTTCATCGGAAGCAATTTTGTTTTCTATTCCCTTAAAAAGCACCCGGAATGCAGGATCGTCTGCATGGATTGCCTGACTTACGCAGGAAATATTAAAACCCTTGAGCCTCTGATGGACAGAGACAATTTCCGTTTTGTAAGGGTCGACATCACCGACAGACAGAGCGTTTTCAAGGTTTTTCAGGAGGAAAACTTTGACGCAGTCATAAATTTCGCAGCCGAAAGTCATGTTGACCGTTCAATTAAAAATCCGTCCGTATTCCTGACGACTAATGTGCTGGGAACTCAGGTTTTGCTCGATGCTGTAAACGAGTTTTCCGTCGGAAGATTTCATCAGGTTTCGACCGATGAAGTTTACGGCGATCTGCCCCTTGACAGACCCGACCTCTTCTTTACGGAAAGCACGCCTTTACATACATCTTCTCCTTATTCTGCTTCAAAAGCGGCGGCTGATCTGCTTTGCCTTGCGTATCACAGAACATACAAAACGCCCGTTACCATCTCCAGATGTTCAAACAACTACGGGCCGTACCAGTTCCCCGAAAAGCTCATTCCGCTTATGTTTGTCAATGCGTCAAAAAACAAACCCCTGCCCGTTTACGGCAAGGGTGCGAATGTAAGAGACTGGCTTTTTGTTGACGATCACTGCAAAGCGATAGATATGATCGTCCGCAAAGGTATCGTCGGAGAAGTGTACAATGTCGGCGGTCACAACGAAAAAACGAATCTCGAAGTCGTCAAAACCATACTTAAAACTCTTTCCAAGGACGAAAGCCTTATCACCTATGTCACCGACCGCCCCGGACACGATATGCGCTATGCCATCGACCCTAAGAAAATACGCGACGAGCTTGGCTGGTATCCTGAAACAAAGTTTGAAGACGGTATTGCATATACTCTCAAATGGTATGCAGAAAACGAGGCATGGTGGCAGGCAATCCTCGACGGATCATACAGAAACGAAAGCTGATGACCGAATAACTGAAAAAGGATGATCGTGTCAGTGACCTTCCATAAGGAAGGCCGCTGCGAGATAAATTCATAAATGAATTTGCGATATATTACTATGTAATGCGATACAGCTTCGCTACGATATATCACTTCGTGATGTGAATTTATCTTATATCGCATTGAGCGTAGCGAAATATATCGAATTTTGAATTGCAAAATATATCGAGTTGCGCAGCAACATATCGCTTACAGACTGATTGAGTATGATTCTCTTTCGGTCTGTTTTCTTTATGGAATTTGTCCTCACAAATCCGATGCCCGTTATGGTCTGTGACGGTTGTTTTGAAAAAACTAATAATATGTGATTATAATTATTTTGTTATTAGGGGGTGTACATAATGGTATCAGATATTAGCATAAAAAGAATTACCGAAAGTGAAAAAGCAACAGCATTGAACCTTGTTTGGCAAGTATTCCTTGAATTTGAAGCGCCGGATTATACACAAAAAGGAATAGATGAATTTAGTAAAAGCATTCAAGATAAAATGTTTTTATCACTGCTTACTATGTACGGCGCTTATTATGACAAGAGATTAGCAGGCGTAATTGCTACAAGAAGTTGTGGAACACGTATAGCACTGCTTTTTTGTTGATGGAAAACACCAAAGACAGGGTATTGGCAAAAAACTGTTTTAAACTGTACGGGAAAAAGATGCCTGTAAAATTACCGTTAATTCTTCTCCTTTTGCCATTCTGATTTATCATAAACTTGGATTTAAGGACACAGACAAAGAACAGATTGCAAACGAATTGAGGTTTACGCCAATGGAATATGTAACAGACAATAAAGAAGGTTGACTGAAACTGTCAGTCAACCTTCTTTATGACGGGCGCCCCGTTGATCATCCTTTTTTGTTATATTGCTTTAATGTTTTTCGCTAAATGCGATAAACCCCGTTAAGTTATGGCTCCTCTTCCTCTTCTTCAAGTCGACCTGGACCAGACCTTGTGATAACATCTTCGATTTCGATTTCTTCAACTGTCATCTCGGGAGCAGTATATTCTTTTTTCACATCAGTCACATCCTTTCAGACAAGATTTCAGGAACAGTAAGCTTCCACTGATACTTTCTTCAAATGTATTTTACAACATTATTTTGCTTTTGTCAACAGTCATTTTTTCAAACCAGGAAAATTTTCATAAAAATCTATCAGTAGTTTTCGGTAAATTTGCACAAATCTCCGCCGTCTTTTTCCCTGTAGGCCACAATTGTGGAAAGATTTACATTGTGCATACTTTTGAAAATGCTCGTGTCGACATATTCGTTGTTTTCCCTCATTTTTGCTATAAGCGCCTTGATCTCCTCACGCTTATGACTTTGCTCATCCTCAAGTCCGAGAGCTTCGAATTGTTCGGTAAATCTGCACGCGCACCTGATAAATTCCAAATCGTTATACTGCGCCCATTTCTTTATGCTCTCTTCCTTCACGCAATACAACGGACGGATAAGCTCCATTCCGGGAAAGTTTGTGCTTTTGAGCTTAGGCATCATCGTTTTGATCTCCGAGCCGTAGAAAAGATTCAGCAGAGTCGTCTCGATCACGTCGTCAAAATGGTGTCCGAGGGCTATTTTGTTGCATCCGAGCTCCTGCGCCTGTTTGTAAAGATATCCCCTTCTCATTCTTGCGCAAAGATAACAGGGAGAGCCGTCCTGCTTTGAAACATAGTCAAAAATAGGCGCGTCAAAAATATGTATTTCAAGTCCGAGAGCTTCGGCGTTTGACAAAATCTTGAGTCGATTCATCTCGTTGTAGCCGGGATCCATGACCATGTATTTTGCTTCAAACGGGATCTGACTATGCGCAATAAGTTCCTTTATGCACACGGCAAGAAGCATGGAATCTTTTCCGCCGGAAATGCAAACGGCAATTTTATCACCCGGAGAAATAAGCTCATAATCCTTTACTGCGCCTATGAAATTATTCCAGATCGTTTTCCTGAATTTTTTCGTAACGCTTCTTCTGATAAGCTCCTCTCTCGTTTTTTCTTTTTTCGGGGAAATCGTCATGGCGCTTAAAATATATCCGTCAATTTCTTCGCTGACAAATATTTCCGACTGCCTGCCCGTCGACACTGCTTTACCTTCGGAAATATCAAAAGCGTGGTTTTTCAGGTTGTCGGCAAGACCTGCGCCGGAGGCTTTTACGGCGCACTCCTTGAGCGTCCAGAGCTTTATAAAATCTCTGTTTTTGTCCTCGGAGGTTTCAAGAAAAGCCTTTTCACTGTCTGTGCAAACTCTGTTGATGACCGACTCGCTGACGCTTCTGATTTTTTCAATATCGACTCCGACAGGTTTTTCGGCAATCGCAACGGCGGCATAGCTTCCGCTGTGACTGATGTTGAAAAAAAGATTTTCTTCGTTTTTCAAAAGCGGCTTTCCGTTTTTTCCGAAAGTAAAGCGCACATCTTTCATCTCGCAGCCCAGAATTTTCGCAAGCTCTCTTTTCGCAAGCATATTTGCATAAAGCGTTTCAAGCTGTCCGCGCTCGATTTTTTTCAAAACCGAATCCTTTCTTTCATCGTCGATCAGGTCAAGATATTCTATTTTTTTCTCTTCGCTGATGCTTTCGGGTATCGCCTCGTAAAAAAGCTTCATATCGTTCTCCTATAAAGAAAAATCCACCGACTCTTCATCGGTGAATTTTAAAAAATTATTCGTCGTGTTCGGGCCGTCTGTGTCCTGCGGAATCGAGAACTTCGCTGTTTCGAAAGAGAAGCGAAATACACCATATACCTGCCAAGGCGACAAGAGTGTAGACAACTCTGCTCAAAATGGCGTCCTGTCCTCCGAAGATCCAGGCGACGATGTCAAATCGGAACAAGCCTATCGTGCCCCAGTTCAACGCACCGATTATCACTAACACCAATGAAATTCGATCTAACATTGTATCATCTCCTTGCGCTTATTGTTTGCAAAAAGACGACATATATTCACAATTTATTTTTTCAATTTTTTAACAAGAATTAAATCCGGGTTTGCAGTGATCGTGTAGTATTTATGATATATGACTTTGCCCGGTTTTGCGCCGACAGGTTTTTTTATCTCCTTTATGTAAGTGTAATCCACCTGCACCTGATACGACTGCCTCGCCTTGCTGTGGTACGCCGCGATGACGGAAGCTTCTTCAATTGCGCTGTCGCTGATTTCCCTGTTGCCGCTGACTATTACCACATGAGAGCCGGGAATGTCTTTCGTGTGAAGCCACATATCGTTTTTCGCCGCTTTCTTAAAGGTAAGAAAATCGTTTTGGATATTGTTTTTTCCGACAAGGACAGTGAATCCGTCGCTTGTTGTATACTCAAGAAGATCCGGCGTTTTTTTCTGCTTTTTGAAGCTCTGGGAATTTTTTCTTTTGCCGTATCCGTTTTGCGAAAGCTCGGCGGAGATTTCGTCGATTTCCGATTGTGTTTCGCTTCTTGTCAGCTCGTCTATCACCGTTTCGATATATTCAAGCTCTCTCTCGTTTTCTTCAAGAAGTTTTTTAAGCATGGTTTCGGCTGTTTTTGCTTTTTTATATTCCTTGTAATACCTTTGAGAATTTTCACTCGGAGACAGGGCAGGATCAACGGCTATACGGATAGCTTTGTTTTCATCATAATAGTTTGCAACCTCGTAATAGCTTTCGCCCTTTTTAAGCTCAAACTGATACGCGTTGATAAGCTCGGCATATACTCGCAGCTTTTCTCTGTCGGCGCATTTTTCAAGGTCGGCGCGCTGGAGATTGATTTTTTTTGCGATCCTCGCAAGCGTGTTTTGAAGGAATTTATAAAGATCGCTTGAACGCTGCTTCATTCTTTCAAGCCTGTCTTTTTCGTAATAAAAATCGTCAAGAAGCTCGCAAAAGCTCTCCGCCTTTTCACATCTGCCCAAGCCGGCATACTGTGTTATCGGCAAAAAGCAAAAATCCTTCGGCTTGTTTTCCTCGTCGAAATATACGTACGCTGAAAGATTATTATTCTTCAGATCCTCCCGGATTTTCAGGAATATTTCTGCAAGTTTTTTTCTTTCGTTTTTGTCGTATTCGCAGCATCTTTTTTCTTCCGCTGCGCAGTCGTATGCTATCTGCCTTGCGGCAATGGGAGACACACCCTGAATAACGCTCATAATTGAAGACGAAAGCGTTTTTTCACCGTTTTCAAAAATCTTTTCAGACAGAAATTGCGCGTCTGTTTTTTCGATATCGTATTTGCTCTGAGTCTGCGCGATTTTATACTGCATACCCGGAAGCACCTGACGCACGGAAGATTTTGACAAGTCAACACGCTTTAGCGCGTCGATAATCGTACCTTCGCTGTCAAGTAATATCACATTGCTGTGCTGCGCCATGATTTCAATGCAGACAGTCAGCTTCACCGAGTCGCCGATCTCATTAGTCGCGTCAAAATCCAGAAAAAGTATCCTGTCCGTCTCATGCTGTCTGACATCTGAAAGCATTGCGTTTTGTAAATGTTTTCTCAAAAGCATACACAGCATCGGCGGAACTTTCGGATTCTCAGGCGAACGGTTTGTGAAGTTGATTCGCGGACTGTTGGCTCTTGCGCTGAGCAGAAGCTTCTTCTGCCCGTTTTTTCCGCGAAGCATTATCACGATTTCCTCCCTTGAGGGCTGATGTATCTTTTCAACCCTGCAGGAAACAGCTTCGCTTTTTATTTCATTTTTCAGGCATTTTAAAAATATTCCGTCAAGCGCCATTTGGTAACCTCTTAATAATATTCAAACGGGCACGGCTCGTCGATTGAAACAAAATCAACAGAGTCAAATTCCTTTTTCATTCTCTTTTCAAGCGACATCATCGCCGGCTTTTCCGTTTCGTAATGACCTGCCGCAACAACTGTAAGCCCGTCGTCTTTCGCTTCGCACATCGTATGGTATGAGATTTCACCCGTAAGATATGCGTCAATACCCTCTTTGATTACATCGCTTACAAAATCTCCGCCCGACCCCGTGCAGACAGCAACGGTTTTTATGGTTTTTCCGCTGTCGGCAAGAGTGACTTTCCCTTTAAGAATATCTGAAACTTTTTTTGCAAACTCTGCGCCGGTCATTTCGTCCGTTTCACCTGCTCTGACAAGCAAAGAGGAGGATTGGTCGCTTTCGAGCTTATAAACATTTTTTAATCCGATGATCTCGCACAAAACATCATTGACTCCGCCGTCGGCGCTGTCAAAATTTGTATGGCATGAAATCACGCTTATATGGTTTGAAACAAGCTTATATTCAAGGCTTTCGGCAGTAAAGCTTTTCTTTGGTCTGAATATTATCGGGTGGTGGCTGACGATAAGATCGACGCCGTTTTCGATCGCCTGACAAACGACACTCTCGCTGACATCGAGAACTACTGCGATTTTTTTGACCTGCGCGTTTTTGTCGCCGACAAGCAGTCCGCTGTTATCCCAGCTTTCGCTGAGTGAAAACGGAGAAATGCTGTCAATAAAATTTAAAACATCCACAACTTTCGTCAACTTTTTTCACCTCTCAGTTTTTTAAAAAAATCCCTCAGCACTTCGGCGCATTCTTCCTCAAAAAATCCTGACTCAACATCGGGCTTGTGATTAAAGGGCAGAGAAAAAAGATTTATCACGCTTTTGCACGAGCCCGCTTTCGGATCGGACGCGCCGTAAACCAGTTTTTTTATCCTCGAATTTATTATTGCTCCCGCGCACATCGGGCATGGCTCTAAAGTGACATACAATTCACACTTCCAAAGCCGCCATCCTCCGAGAGTTTTGCACGCTTCGTCTATAGCCTCTATTTCGGCGTGCTTGAGTGCATTTTTTGCCTTCTCCCTTGAATTTTTACCTCTGCCGACGATTTCGCCGTCACATACGACAACTGCGCCGACGGGAACTTCACCCTCTTCGGCGCATTCTTTTGCAAGGCGTAATGCTTCAAGCATAAATTCTTCTTTCGCCATTTTGACCTCTCAGAACAGGCAGTTGAATGCCATGATAATAATTGCGATCACCATTGTCGGCGCAAGCAAAAAAGCTGAAACTTTTTCGCCTGTCATGAGGTTTTTCATGGCGCACTTTTGAAGTCTCGGTCTGTCCTTGTTTTTCATTATCATGAAAATTCCGATAGCTCCGAAAACATATATTGCAATGATTATAAAATTGTAAAACACAACGCTTGATCCTGCCGAACTGCTGCTGACCGTCATTGACACGACAGACAGCAAATTATTCAGGCAATGGATAAGCACGCTGCACCACACGCTGCCCGTGAGGATACAAAGATATCCGAAAACAAGACCTGCGATAAACGCAAATATTCCCTGGACCATGTTCTGGTGCATAAGCGCAATGACTATTGCGGTCATGACGATCGCAAACTTTTCGCCGTACTTTCTAAGCGGCTGCATTACCACAGCTCTCATGGCAAATTCTTCAACGAGAGGAGCGACGATAACAACAGAAACAAAATACAATACCGCCGCCACGGAAGATGCAGGAATTGAAGTGCTGTTTGACGACAGCTCAACTCCGAAGAAGTTAAAGATCGCGCTTATTATGCTTGCAACTCTGTCTCCTATCAGGCAGAACATCAGCCCTGCCGGTATCGCCCAAAGCGCAAGCTTTTTATCCTTCGGCATTTCAAGCGCAAAGGAATGATCCTTGTGATATTTACGCGCTCTGATCATCACGAACATGAACGGAACGAATATCGCAAAAATTGTAAAAAATATATCAAAGCATTCGGACAAAACCTCATCGTTGACCAAATAATTTGTGAGGTTGAACACCTTCAATATCAGCGCAACGGCTATAGATCCCAAAAGAAAAAACAGCGTTGCCCCTCCGGCAAGCTTGCCGTGTTTTCTGATCGTTGAAATGGCTTTCAGTTTTTGCCTGTGCGCAAGTTCGGGATCGTAAGAATAAAAATTGTTTTCCATCTTTTCCTCTTTCGTTTCAGTTGACGAAAATCAGGCCTTGGCGTCTACAGCGAACACTTCTTCCATTACCGTTTTGAGCGCAGCTTCGATCGTCCTGATTTTCATGTCCTCATAAGTGTCTTCTTCTTTTGCAAAATTTTCTCCGCTTGCTGTAAGCGTACACGCGGCAAAGCCGTTCTTTTCAAACACCGCCGCGTCGCTTGCAAAGCTTTCGCCTGCCGTAATGATTTCATAACCGGCTTCTTTTGCGGAAGCTTTTAGCTCTTTTGCAAGGCCGCTTTCAGGCTTTCCTGCTTCAATTCGAAGATTTTTGTCCTCTCTCAGACAGTCAAGGCAGATGACTTTTGCGTTATCTTTAAACTGTTCTGAGTGATTTATAACAAAATGTTTTGCTCCGCTCAAGCCTGCCTCGTGCGCGCCTGCAACGACAACGACTATCTCTGTGCAGGTCATGTCGATTTTCATATCTTTAAGGTATTTAAGCACTGCAATTGAAGTGAAAATTCCGCTCAAATTTTTATTTGCTCCGTCAAGCACTCCTGTATAAGACGAAAACAAAATTATTACATCAAAAATCACAAACACTGCAACGGGAATTGCAAAAAACCTGATTTTACCCTCGGCAAAGCCGGGAGACAAAACCATTATTACCCCGAGAACCGCCGAGATCATTCCCGAAAGGACAGAGAAAAATTTAAGCGCAGAAGAATCGAGCTTTGCCGTTCTGACGCAGTCAGGGTTTGAGACGAAAACGATTCTGTTTTTTATGTCTCCCGAGGGCTTTTTGAGCGCATAAACATTAGACGATTCGAGCTTTTTGGGAGCGTAAATTTTTCCCGTAAATGAAAGTACAATTCCTGCCGCCGCAGCTATGATTCCGGCAAGAGACAACGCCGAAATGTTGAGCAAAACGGAAACTATAGTCAGCGCCGCAGAACAGATAAAAAATATTGCGCCGACTTTGTTTTGAAGAATCTTTGTGTCTTTTTGAAATTTAAACTTCTCTGTTTCAACAACATCCGCGCAGCTTTCAAGCTCGTTTTTAACATACTGCTGAAGATCGTTTTCCTCTTTGCTTCCGGCTTCGCGTTTGCCGATATTTTTGCAGACATTTCTTGACTGCCTGTATGAATAGTTTGCGTATTCTCTGATTCTGGAATCGTAGTTTTCCACGCTTTCGTATGCTTTCATATTTTCCTCCGAAAATAAAAATTTATCAAAGTTGAATGTAGCCGATTTTTTTCATTACTTTTTCAAGCGTTCTATGCGCAATTCTCGACGCTGTTTCAGCGCCCAGCGCCATACGCTCCTTGATATATTTTTCGTCCTGCATGATTTTTGCCATTTCCTCCTGAACAGGACGAAGCTCCTCGACTACCGCTTCACCGACCTTCTGCTTGAAGTCGCCGTAGCCTTTTGACGAAAATTCTTTTTCAATTTCCTCATAGCTTTCTCCTGTACAGCAGGAATATATCGTCATCAGGTTGCTGACTCCGGGTTTGTTTTCCTCGTCGAATCTGACGCACGCCTCACTGTCAGTTACGGCGGATTTCATCTTCTTAATGATAGTCTCCGGCTTGTCAAGAATCGAAATAAAGCTCTTTGTGTTCGTGTCGGACTTGCTCATTTTTTTCGTCGGATCCTGAAGGGAAGTTATCTTCGCGCCTTTTTTTCCGATATATGCTTCTGGAACAGTGAAAACATTGCCGTAAATTCCGTTGAACCTTTCGGCAATATCCCTCGTGATCTCCAAATGCTGTTTCTGGTCAACTCCAACAGGAACATAGTCCGCTTTATAAAGAAGTATATCAGCCGCCATAAGCACAGGGTAGGAGAACAAACCGACATTTACATTGTCGGCGTGTTTTGCGGATTTATCCTTAAACTGAGTCATTCTGCTCATTTCGCCAAACTGTGTAAAACAGTTGAGTATCCACGCAAGCTGGGAATGTTCGGGAACATGGCTTTGAACAAAAACGATGTTGTTTTGCGTATCAAGTCCGAGAGCAAGCAAAAGCGCGTACATCTGCATGATCTGTTTTTTAAATTCTTTCGGATCCTGTCTCAAGGTTATTGCGTGAAGATCCGCAACGGCAAAAGCCGCGTCACAGTCCTCGCCCATAAGCTTCCAGTTTTTCAACGCTCCGAAATAATTGCCGAGCGTCGGCACGCCTGTGGGCTGAATACAGCTTAAAACTTTTTTTCTGGGTTGCTGATTATCCATTTTCATAACTCCTTTTTACCTCGCCGAGCCGTTTCATTCCTTCGATTATCATTTCGTCGCTCGGCGTTGAGAAATTCATTCTGAAACAATTTGTCCTGTCGTTTTCGTCCATCGTGAACGCTGTTCCGGGAACAACGGCAACTTTCTTTTCAACAGCTTTTTGGCAAAATGAAAGCATATCGATTTTTTCGGGCAGTTCGCACCAGACAAACAGTCCGCCTTCAGGTCTGACATAAGTTACAAAATCACCAAGCTGTTCGTCAATGAGCGAACACATAAGCTCAAGCTTTGACTTATAAATGCCCCTGATTTTGTCAATATGTTTTTCGAAATCACAGTCTGCCATCCATTTGTCAACAACAAGCTGGTTGAAAATCGGCGTATGTACATCGGCAGTCTGTTTGCCGACAGTCATCTTCGAAATAATATCCTGATGAGCAACAACATATCCCACGCGAAGACCGGGCGAAAGTATCTTTGAAAAAGAGCCGCAGTAGATAACGATGCCGTCTTCGTCAAAGCTTTTGATGTTCGGAATATCCTCGCCTGAAACGCGAAGATCTCCGTAGGGGTTGTCCTCCAAAATCAAAACGCCGTATTTCTTTGCAAGGCAATAGAGCGCTTTTCTCTTTTCAAGCGACATTGTCGCGCCCGACGGATTTTGGAAATTCGGTATCGTATAGATAAATTTTGCGTTTTTGTTATTTTTCAAAACCTCTTCGAGCTTTTCGATATTCATGCCGTCGCTGTCTATCGGCACACCGCAAAGCTTTGCGTTGTAGGAACGAAAGCAGTTAAGCGAGCCGATAAAGGACGGCGTCTCGCATATTACCGTATCGCCCTCGTTGAGAAAAACTTTTGACGCAAGATCCATGACCTGCTGTGCGCCTGAAGTGATAATGATATTGTCAAAATCTCTTGAGATATTATGCTTGTTTTTAACATAAGCAAGTATTCTTTTTCTAAGCGGCTCATATCCTTCGGTTATTCCGTACTGAAGCGCAAGGATAGGATCGTTTTCAAAAATCTCTTTTGATATTTTTCTGACCTCTTCAACGGGAAAAGCCTCCGCCGACGGATTGCCTGCCGCAAACGGTATGACGCCGGGCTGAGATGTAGCTTTTAATATTTCCCTGATAGCAGAAGGCTTGAGAGAGGAAATTCTGTCTGAAAAAATGTAATCCATAATTTATTCTCCTGAATCGGTAAATTTTCACAAATATCATTATATCATAGTTTTACGGTTTTGGAAACATCTTTTTTGTTTTTTAACAATTGCGAAACAATGTTTTTTCATTTGGAAAATGTTTGTTTTTAACCCAAGGTTTTTTCTAAACGAATTTTGTTGATTTTTGTCGCAGTATCAGATATAATTTTCGAGAGGTGAAAAAAATGAAATTTTCTTTTGGAAAAATCATCAGCCGCTTTCTTGCGTTTATTATGGCGATCTCCTTTCCTGCCGGAGCATGGCAGGTCGGCGGACATGACAGCTGCTTTTACAAATGGGACGAACAGAGCGTTTATTCTTCCGAGGAATATGCGCTTGAAATGGAAAAAGATCCCGACAGGGATTTTGTGGTTTTAAATATTGCCGACGTTCAGCTTTTTTCGATCAATGCTGTTCTTTTGAGCGGAAAAATTTCCGAAAAAATGATTGACAGGCTTGTTGAAGATGTCAAGCCTGACCTGATCACTCTTTCTGGCGACAACGCCTGGGGAGCAACGGCATATTTGAAGCTTATTGAAAAAGTCGACTCTTACGGTATCCCGTGGGCGCCTGTCATGGGCAATCACGACGGGGATTTTTTGGTGAGTGAATTTTGGTGTGCATACAAAATGTACGAAGCCGAAAACTGTATTTTCGAGTTCGGCCCGGAAAACATGGGATACGGAAATTACATAATCAACATCACGGAAAACGGAAAAACCGTACACACTGTTTTTCTCATGGACACTCACGCAAGCACAGACCTCAAATACGGCGAAGGCTTGACCGAAAGGCAGCTTCAATGGTACAAATGGGCAGTCAAGGGCATTGAAAAGGAAAACGGAAAAATCGTCGAAAGCTCCGTGATCATGCACATTCCGACTAAAGAATTTGAATACGCGTGGGAAAGCGTTCATGACGAAAACGGAAATCTCATCGAGCCGTATGCAAGCGCGCAGTTTTGCCACTGTTTGGAAAGCGTAAGCTGTCCTGACAGAAATGTTGGGTTTTTTGACCTTTGCAAGGAGCTTGAAAGCACTAAAAATATTATCGTAGGTCACGATCATGTCAACTGTTTTTCGATCGAGTACGAGGGAATCACACTCACATATTCTCTCAAGCTCGGTTTGGGCGGCTACTGCAATACAAAACTAAACGGCGGCACAATTCTTAAAATCGACTCAAACGGAAACATGAAAACAGAATTTTTGTATGTTGACCCGATGACTGTGTTGAAGTGAAAAAACAATTTACAACAATTCCATATAAAAAGCAGGAGGAGTGAATTTCGTTCCTCCTGATTTTTTAATGTGTGTTGACAAAAAATCTGTGCTTTGATATAATGAAACCGCCAAATAATTTCACAATTTAATATTGCGAAAGGGAACAGTGTGTGTTTTTTTATCTCCTGATAAAAACGCATGCTCTTTATTGCATACTGTTCTTCGTAATAGTTGTGAAATTGTTTGGCGACAGTTGAGCCATGTGTTTTTTTGCGCACGGTTTCGGCTGTGCGCATTTTTTATTATAAAGAAGGAGAGAATTTTATGAATTGCCAAAAATGCGGAAAAAGTTTATCAATGTTTGATGGGGTGCATTATGTTAATCTCGGACCAAATAATTCTAACGCAGCCGTCTGCGATGGTTGTTTCGATGTTATTTATGCAACCAATCCGGTCGGAGCAGAGGTATTTAAAGCTTACGAATCGAACAATCAAAACGAGAAAGAACCGACACAGCAAACGCCAAAGATTCGATATGACAATCTCCCAAAAGCAACTGCCGCCAAATCTTTAAGGGTTATATCAATTATTGTCAATATTGTTTTTGCTGTCTTGGGTGGAGCGCTCGGCATATTGCTTTGTCCTGATGAAGACCTTTGGATAATAACAATACCCGTCGGAGCAGTCATTGGTTTCGGCATTGGATTTCTGATTACAATCTTTTTAAGATTCCTTGCAGAACTTGGCGAAAACACAAAAATCACTGCCGAACACACCATGAAATCGGATATCCCCAGCGAAACAGAGCAAATTGTTATGTACAAGGAACTTCTTGATAAGGGTGCAATTACGCAGGAGGAATACAACCGAAAGAAGAAAGAATTGCTTGGACTTTGAGGAAAAACGCTATGAATAATTTGTATGAAAAAAAGAGATTTCTTTCAATCATCGACGGTGTGTTATTTCTTATATCGTTCGCGCGACTAATTTGGAATTGCGTTTTTGTTTTTGGGGATTTTTCTTTAATCTGGACAACCTTGGATTTGCTTGCCCAGTCGCTTGTGTTTATCGGATTGTTTTCACATAAAAGAATCCCGATTTTCATTGGAGTATTGTTGGAAGCCTTTATGGAAATTCCAATCTTTTTTAGAAGTTTAGACTGGAATGATTTTCATATCTCTTTAATTTATTCCCTGTTTTTCGTTTTCTTCATTTTGTTGTCTTTTTCGATTCTACCGATTTCTTTAAAAAATCCTATAATTAAATTTCTCTTAAATTTAGCTTGCACAGCTATTATTGTTTACTTGTTTACTGTGAGTTTAATTCAAGAATTTAAGATAATTCAGTTTTCTGACGAATGGGTACTCGAAGAATTTTTGTGGACAATTATTAACTACTCAAGTTGGCTTATTTGTTCCGTTTTGTTTTTTGAAAGGTTCCGTTTGCCTAAACCCAAAATTCGTGAGAAGGCAAGCGGTTTCTCTGCGATCCAATATGACTATGAGCGCGCAAAAAAGCTCAAAGAATATCACGATCTGCTTGAGAAAGGAATTATAACTCGTGAGGAGTATGATAGGAAAAAGAAAGAATTGCTCGGATTCTAATGTTGAGCTTACATTAAAAAATCGCTTTAGCTGAGAACTGAATGTTCTCAAATTAGCTATTGAGCGCAGCAAAATAATTTAGCTGACGCCACAGGCGTCAAATTAGCCCACAACAATCAAACCCACTATGCACTTTCAGTTTTTCTGAAAAATACCATAGCGGGTTTTCTTTTCCATACTATTGTCAGCTTGTCATTTTTTCCTGTTTGACTTTGACATCAATGATGTTTCTGAGGCAAGTTCTTTATGGACATCCTCGACGGTAATGCCCATCTGCACCATGAGCACCATTGCGTGGTATGCCAAATCGGCAAGCTCATAGATCGTCTCCTTCTTGTCGTCAGCCTTGCCGGCAATGATGACCTCGGTACATTCCTCTCCGACTTTTTTGAGGATTTTATCAATGCCTTTTTCGAAAAGATATGTCGTATATGAGCCTTCGGGACGGTTTTCATTTCTGCCGACAGGCAGATCATAAAGCCCCTGCAGGCTGAAGGATTGAAGTTCTTCGCTTTGATAGACGGGATTTTCAAAACAGGAGTCTGTTCCGAGGTGGCACGCAGGGCCGTCCTTTTCAACTTCAACCACAAGAGCGTCCTTGTCGCAATCGGCGGTGATGGAAACGATGTGCTGATAATTTCCGCTTGTCTCGCCCTTGAGCCAAAGCTCCTGTCTCGATCTGCTGAAAAAGCAGGTCAGACCTTTTTTCATCGAAATTTTAAGGCTTTCCTCGTTCATGTATGCAACGGTCAAAACTTTTTTCGTTATCGTG
>JAFSTS010000299.1 GCA_017445685.1 Clostridia bacterium
CGCGAGCGAGGAAGAGATCTACAAGGCACAGCACGCCTATGACGGTATGCGCGACGGTATGCTGTTCGGCGATCTGAGCAAGGGCTTTGCATCCTTCGGTCTCGGTATCTCGCTGATTCATGCCATTGAGCCTGTCAGTGTGATTATGGATCGACTGATGCGCGGTGTAGAAGCTGCTTTAAAGTAAAGACAAATGTGATATGGAAAATTGAGAGGAGACAAACAAAATGGCAGAAGAGAAAAAGAGTGATTTTGTAAAACAGGAAGACGGAAAATACAAATGCCCCTGCGGTTATGTATACGACCCCGAAAAGGGTGATCCGAAAAACAACATCCCTGCGGGAACACCGTTTGAGGACTTACCCGACGACTGGCGATGCCCGAGATGCAAGCGTAAAAAAGAGAAGTTCAAGAAGCTGTAAGAATCAGCTGCGAATCCCTCGCAGTTTTCGCAGACTGTGAGGGATTAAAAAATTGACAATCAATTTATATGTAGAATAGACAAAGGATAAATGATTAGATATATTTTAGGGTGAAAGAAGTAATTTATAAAAGATGAAGGTGTAATGATGACGATTTGTTATTTCAGCGCTACGGGCAATTGTCTGTATGTTTCGAAAAGGATCGGCGGTACGCTGCTTTCGATCCCCCAGTTGATGAAGCAGGACGCTATTGAAATTGCAGATGACGCGGTGGGTAATGTCGCGCCGGTCTATGCCGCCGAAATGCCGATGATGGTAAAGGATTTTCTGACAAAGGCAAAAATCAAAACGGATTATTTCTTCTTTGTCTATACCTATGGTATGGGCTACGGCGAAGCGTTCGCCCATGTTGAACTTCTTTGCCGTGAGAAGGGTCTCAAACTCAGCTATATCAACGCGATCCAAATGGTGGACAATTATCTGCCCGGCTTTGAAATGCAGAACCAGATCGACACCCTCCCGAAGAAGAACGTGGAGGGTCAGATCGAAAAGCTCCTCTCGGATATTACAAACAGGATTGAAACGCCTGTGAAGGTCTCCACCGCAGATAAAACACAGATGGCGATGTATCAGAAGATGCTCGCAAAGCGAATCCTGCGCAAGGATACCGCGCAGGGATATATCGTAAACGATAACTGTACCCGTTGCGGTATCTGCGCAAAGGTCTGTCCTGCCGATAATATCGCGGTCACGGATAAGGTGCGTTTTGCAAATCGTTGTGAGGTGTGCTATGCCTGCCTGCATAACTGTCCGCAGAATGCGATCCATATGAAGAACGAGAAAAGCTCGGTACGCTTTCGTAACGAACACATTTTATTAAAGGACATTATTGAAGCAAATGAGTAGGAGGATTATGTGAGCAAAAAAATCACAGCAGTCAACGCCGGACCTCGTAAGGGATGGAACACCGATACGCTGATCGGTGAAGCGATCAAAGGAGCACAGTCGACAGGAGCCGAGGTCGAGAAATTCGACTTGTTCCGCTTGGAATGGTACACAGGTTGTATCTCCTGTTTCGGCTGCAAGAAAGAAAAATTCAAAGGGCATTGTATCTGCCGCGACGGACTAACGCCTGTGCTGGACGCGATCAGAGAATCTGACGGGTTGATTATCGGCTCTCCGAATTATCTCGGAGATATGACGGCGTCCTTCCGAGCGCTGTATGAACGCCTGATTTTTCAAAATCTGACCTATAATGCCGAAACGCCCTGTTGCAATCAAAAGCGTATTCCCGTTTTGCTGATCATGACGAGCAACGCGCCCGATACAGCGTATATGGGACTTTTACAAAACTATCAAAATGTACTCAATTGCTTTGTCGGACCGACAGAAATTTTCGTCAGCGGCAACACGCTCCAGCTGAAGGACTACAGCAAAACAGATTGGGAGTGGTCGATCTTTAACCCCGAACAAAAGAGACTCCGCCACGAAACAATTTTTCCGAAAGAATGTAAAAAAGTTTATCATCTCGGAGCAGAATTATTTTTATAAGCTATTCA
>JAFSTS010000300.1 GCA_017445685.1 Clostridia bacterium
ATTCGGAATCACGGCCGTTACGGGTAGAACCCATACCTTTTTTATGAGCAAAAAGCTGGATGTTGATTTTAAGCATAACATAACACCTCCGTGTCAAAAAATACTTTCAAATTCTTGGGATAGTCTTTTGCAAGGTGTTCAAGATGAAAAGCCAGTGAGCAAATCATCTTCACCGCGGCGTCGTCTATTTCAAGAAGGCTCAGTTTCATCATACCCTTTTCGTCGTCGGACGCTTCGGCTTTTACACCGAGGACTTCCGTTATCCCGTTGGCAGTCATATAAGCCGCCGAGGAGACGCTTGCGCAGACGATATCTTCGCCTTTGTCGGCAAAAAAAGCGTGTCCGCTGATTTCAAAACCGACCAAACCGCCGTTTTTTTCAATAAACCTTGCTCTGATCATTAAGCGTTTACAGCGGTTATTTCAACCTTTGTATAGGGCTGTCTGTGACCCATTTTACGCTTCTCGTTCTTCTTGGGTTTGTAGGTAAAGACAACGATCTTTTTGCCCTTGCCGTTTTTAACAGCCTTAGCAGTAACGGTTGCGCCATCAACATAAGGTGTTCCGACAGTGATCGAATCGTCTTTTCCGACAGCGATAACCTTGTCGAAGACTACTTCGGAGTCTGCTTCGACGCCAAGCTTTTCGATGAAAATCGTGTCTCCTGCGGAGACTTTGTACTGCTTGCCGCCTGTTTCGATAATTGCGTACATAGTTTGACCTCTTTCTTAAAAATCTCGCTACCCTCTTCCTATCAGCCGGTCAAAGCGACAGCGGGCGCGGCAGAAGCCGACTTGAAAAATGTGCATAAAAACACAAGCCCGAGGTATGCGGCAGAAAGTATTATAGCATAGTTGTCTTTTAGTGTCAACAGTTATTTTAGTATTTTTTCTTTTTCTTGTGCAAGATAATCCTTATAGTTTGTAGTTCTCATCGGGTCTACCTTCAAAATACATCCGGCAACTATATACAAAACAAGTCCGGGAACTACCGCCGTAAAGGCTGTAAGAAGGCTGTAGACAATACGCACGGCGGTTGAATTGAGATTATTTTTCTCGGCAAATCCGCCAAGCACGCCGAAAAGGATCTTGTCGCTTTCGCTTTTATAGAGTTTGTTCATTTTTTACCTCCCGTTCAGAATTTTGGCAGCGTTGAGAGTGTTTTTCATGAGAACGGAAAACGTCATCTGTCCTACGCCGCCCGGCACAGGAGTTATGTAAGAGGCTTTTTCTTTTACATTTTCAAAGTCTACATCGCCGCAAAGCTTTCCGTCGTCTTTTCTGTTGATGGCAACATCTATCACGACTGCCCCCTGCTTGACCATATCTGATGTGAGAGTATTTATCTTGCCGACTGCGCTGACGATAACATCCGCCTGTCTTGTGATATCGGACAGATTTTTCGTCCTGGAATGGCAGATCGTCACGGTTGCATTTCTCTGCAAAAGAAGCATTGCCATCGGTTTTCCGACGATATTGCTTCTGCCGATGACGACGCAGTTTTTTGAAGTCAGGTCAATGCCGCAGTGATCAATCATCTCAATTACACCTGCCGGCGTACATGGAAGCAGCGTATGATCGCCTATCATTATATGTCCTACATTTGTCGGATGAAAAGCGTCGACATCCTTTGCAGGAGAAATTGCGTTGATAATAGCCTTTTCGTCTATATGCTTCGGCACGGGAAGCTGACAAAGTATTCCGTTTACTTCAGGGTCTTCGTTAAGCTTTTCGATAAGTTCGAGAAGCTCCTGCTGAGAAGTGTTTTCGTCAAGAGCGTATTCAACAGACTTTATCCCCGTGTATTCGCACGCTTTTTTCTTGTTGTTGACATAAACTCTGCTTGCCGGATCGCTGCCTACGATTATCACGGCAAGGCACGGATAGATCCCGTCCCTCTTTAAATTTTCAACCTCGGTTTTCACCTTGTCTTTCAGGTTTTGTGAAATGAGTTTCCCGTCAATTATCTTCGCCATCGTCTTCCACCTTGCTTTTTATTTTAAGGATAACTTTCTTTCCTTCGTATTCGTCTGTTCCGTCGTCTTCTTCCACTTTTTCACTTTCTTTTTTCTTCGCCTTTTCGTCTTCGACAAAGAAGTCCACGCCCTCTATCGGCTGAGGATCCTTTTTGTATTTTCTCAAAAGAACGATCAGCGCCGCAAGACACAAAACGGCAACAGCCGCAGAAAGAAGCTGGGAAACTCTCAGGCTTGTGCCGGGGATATACAGACTGTCTGTCCTGAATCCCTCGACAACTGCCCTTTCGGCTCCGTACCATACGCCATATGTGAGAAAGAGCTGTCCGCTGAATTTCCTGAATTTTTTGCAAATAATATAAAGCACTGCAAACCCGATCAGACACCATATCGACTCGTACAAAAAGGTCGGATGCACACTCTTCATCGGGTCCATCGTTATGCCTTTTTCGGCAAAAGTCGACTGGTTTTGAGAAATATAATCGGCAATTTTTTCGCTCCACATCCCCCAAGGCAGATCGGTATTGGTGCCAAACGCCTCCTGATTCATGAAGTTGCCCCATCTTCCGATCCCCTGACCGATAAGCAGGCTCATTCCGATAAGATCAAGCAGGTTGCGGAAATTGAGTTTATCTACACGGCAGGTTATGTAGGCGGCAAGCACGCCGCCGATTATTCCGCCGTAGATCGCAAGTCCGCCCTCCCAGACTTTGAAGATATCCGAAAGATGGTCTTTATAGTAACTCCACTCGAACAAAACATAGTAAAGTCTTGCGCCAAGCACTCCGAAAATCGTGCCGTAAATGAGCACGTCAAGCATTTTGTCAATGCTCATTTTCCATTTATAAGCCATTCTGCCGCCGAACAACACGGCAAGCAGAAAGCCGAAGGCAATGATCGCCCCGTACCATTTGATCGTCACTTCACCGATCAGGGGAAGCTCGAAGTTTGCAAGGACGGACGGTATATCAAATCCCTTTTCGGAGAAATTGAAATACACTGTAGTAAAATCTTTCATATTGTTTTTACTCCTTTGCAGGATTTATAACGGACAAAACGCTGTATTCTTCATCAAGAGTATTTTGAAGA
>JAFSTS010000301.1 GCA_017445685.1 Clostridia bacterium
CTGCGCCGTTTACGATAAAACAATTTGCAGAAGATTTGAAATGCTTTTTTGATTCACAGAAAATAGATAAAGCGATAATTCTTGGTTTTTCAGACGGAGCCAATATTGCAATGGAGTTTGCGCTGAAATATCAAAACAGGGTAGAAAAGCTGATTCTCAACGGTGGAAATATAAACACAATGGGAGTCAAAAGCAGATATCAGATTCCTATTGAGCTTGGGTATTTAGTGACGAAGTTTTTCTCAAAAAGAAGCGAAGACGCTTTAAAAAATCATGAGCTTTTGTCTCTTATGGCAGGTCAGCCTGACATCAAACCGGAGGAGCTTAAAAGTATTTCTGTTCCGACTCTTGTTATTGCAGGAAACAATGATATGATAAAAACCTCTCATACTCAGCTTATTGCAAAAAGTATTCCCGGTTCCAAGCTTGTTTTTCTTGACGGCGACCATTTTATAGCGCAAAAAAACAGCTCTGATTTTAACAGAACTGTCAGTGAATTTTTATGTGTACAAGAAAGCGCCTGCGGCGCAGCGTCTGCGACGCGGAATGTCGCTTTCGATTCCGCCATCGCCGTTGCCCGAAGGGCAGATCGGCGGGCGCTATAAATCTTTTTATTTAATAGGAAACGAGAAGTTTCCTATTAAATAAATAAACCCTTACGAAACTATTGGTTTTGTAAGGGTTTAAACTTTAATAATTAAAGTGAAACTTTTAGTTTCGGTTAAATGAAAACAATTGTGATCATGGTACAAAAAAGGACTTTATACATTAAATCTGAAAAGTACAATGTCGCCGTCGTTCATGACATATTCTTTGCCCTCGCTGCGAACAAGACCTTTTTCTTTGCAGGCGTTCATTGAGCCGTTTGCCATAAGATCATCAAAAGAAACAACTTCCGCCCGGATAAAACCTCTTTCAAAATCGGAATGTATTTTTCCGGCAGCCTGAGGAGCTTTTGTACCTCTTTTGATTGTCCATGCTCTGACTTCCGGTTCACCGGCGGTAAGGTATGAAATAAGACCGAGAAGGCTGTAGCTTTCCTGAATGAGCAGGTCAAGCCCGCCTTTTTCAATTCCTAAATCGCTCAGGAACATTTCTTTTTCTTCTTTTGAAAGGGAGGCGATTTCAGCTTCGAGTTCCGCGCAAATAGGAAGCACCTGAGAGCCTTCTGCTTTTGCAATTTCACAAACCGCTTTGTATCTTTCGTTGTTTTCGATTCCGCCGAGGAAATCATCTTCACCCATGTTGCAGGCATAGATGACGGGTTTCATTGTAAGAAGCGCAGTTGATTGCAAGATATCCTTTTCATCCTCATCGCATTCGATCATTCTTGCCATTGTTCCGTTTTCCATTTCATCTCGCGCTCTTTTGAGAAAATCAACCTCTTTGGCAAGCGATTTGTCGCCCTTCATGGCTTTTGACGATCTGTCGATTCGTCTTTCAACAAGCTCGATATCGGAAAAAAGAAGTTCAAGATTGATCGTCTCAATGTCCCGCGCAGGGTCGATTGATCCCTCAACATGAGTTATGTCATTGTTTTCAAAGCAGCGGACAACATGGATTATTGCGTCAACTTCTCTAATATGAGACAAAAATTTGTTGCCGAGTCCTTCGCCCTTTGACGCGCCTTTTACAAGTCCGGCTATGTCAACAAATTCAATAAATGCCGGTGTTGTCTTTTTTGGATTATACATCTCAGTCAGCTTGTCGAGTCTTTTATCGGGAACTGCGACTACACCGACATTCGGCTCTATCGTGCAGAAAGGGTAGTTTGCCGATTGAGCGCCGGCATTTGTGATTGCGTTAAAAAGTGTGCTTTTGCCAACATTGGGCAAACCTACGATACCTAATTTCATTTAATGTTCATTCCTTATATTTTTTTGTCTGTCCAATTGGATATGTATTCGTAAACTTCGGGCTTTCCTTCATTGAGTATCTCGTGTCTTAAACCCGGCCATAGCTTAAGCTCTGTCTTCTTGTGACCCGTTTGGATAAGCTTGTCAAAAACTGTTCTTACGCCTTTTGAATAATTGCCGACAGGATCGTCCTTTCCGGCGGTGTAAAGCACAGGAAGGTCGGCAGGAACATTCTTGTACCACTCTGAAGATGAAACATAGGAAAGTATGCCGAACAGTCCTTTAAAACCTGAGACTGTAAAGACATATCCGCAAAGAGGATCGTCATTATATTTAAGAACATTTTCTCTGTTTACGCTCAGCCAGTTGAATCCAAGATCTTCTTCAGTCTGAAGGAATTTCTTGTTGTAAGCGCCAAAAGCTATATTATTTAAAAAGTCGCTCTTTTTGTTGAAGCCGCTGTATTTACCGATAACATTCGCCGTCATAATGCCCATGGAAGCAGCCGGATTCGGACCGCTTGTGCCGCAAATGATCGCAGCATTTATATCGTTTGCGTATTTAGCAATATAAGCTCTTGCAACAAAAGACCCCATGCTGTGACCGAAAAGAACAACAGGAACATCCGGGCATTCTTTTTTTGCAAGCAGAGTCATCGTATGACAGTCCTCGACCAGATGTATCCACGGCTCTTTGTCTTCACCGAAATAGCCGAGAAATTCCCCGGATTTTACCGATCGGCCGTGACCTATATGTTCATGGATAAATACTGCATAGCCGAGGTTTGCAAGATATCTGCCGAAGTCTTCGTATCTGTCGCTGTGCTCTGCCATTCCGTGAGTGATCTGGAAAATTGCTTTGATGTCGTCGTCGTTTTCAGGACGCCAGCATTGAGCAAAGATGTAGGCAAGCCCTGAATGAGATAAGAAAGCGTTGCCGTTTTCTTTTGAATAGATTTTGTTAATAATATTCATTACAAAGCATCCTTTCGCGTTTTTTATTATTCTACCATATATTACAAAAAAAATAAAGAAGTATTTTTAATTATAGTTAATTACTTTTAATAATTATCTAAAATCATTGAC
>JAFSTS010000302.1 GCA_017445685.1 Clostridia bacterium
ATTCTCTCAAGATTTTTTGGAAAAAACATCATTCGAATACACCTGGAAGAAAAACGAAACCTATACCCATGTGATAATGAACCCGCCGTACAAAAAGATTCAGACGAACTCCAAGGAACGGCGTTCTGCCCGCGCATTCGGACTTGAGACAGTTAATTTGTATTCAGCATTTATGGGAGCCGCAATCTCTCTGACAGAAGATAACGGCTATATTGTTGCTATCGTTCCGCGAAGTTTTTGCAATGGCGTGTATTACAAGCCTTTCCGAAATTTTCTTCTGAAAAACTGCGCAATCAAGCACATCCATCTTTTTGAATCCCGCGACAAGGCTTTCAAAGACGAAGCCGTATTGCAGGAAAACATTATCATCATGCTGCAAAAATCAGCCACACAGGATAATGTAAAGATTTCATATTGCAATGATGATTCTTTTGAGGGGCTTTCAGAGTTTGATGTCCCCTTTAACCAGATTGTGCATGAAAACGACAATGAAAAGTATCTTTATATACCGACCAAGCCACAGACTGCTACCGAAAACTTGACCGTATACACCAGTCTAAAGAATTTGGGAGTAAAAGTTTCGACTGGGCCGATTGTTGACTTTCGGATGAAAGAGTTACTGCATAAAGACTATGAAACAGACTCCGTACCTCTTATTTATTCTGTTCACCTGAAAAATCACCGACTTTCCTGGCCGCAGGAAACAAAAAAGCCGAATGCGATTAGTATAACAGAAGGGGTGAAAAAACAGCTTTTCCCGAAGGGGTTTTATGTACTCGTGAAGCGCTTTTCCACAAAAGAAGAAAAAAAACGTGTCGTGGCATCTCTTATAACACCTGAAGATTTTCAGCATGGAGCCCTTGCTTTTGAGAACCATTTAAATGTCTTTCATAAAAACAAAGCCACACTTTCAGAAATGATGGCTTACGGACTTGTTTGCTGGCTCAACTCGACCTATATCGACGAAAAATTCCGTCTTTTCAGCGGACACACACAAGTAAATGCAACTGACTTGCGGAATTTGCCGTACCCAAGCGTGGCAGAACTGGAGGAACTGGGGGCTGCATTACAGAGGTGCAAAGAATGGAATCAGACTGTTTTTGACAAGCTGTCAGGGAGTGTAGCGAGATGAAACGGAAAGATCAGATACAACGCAAACTTGCTGAGGCTATCGATATTCTCAAACAATTCGGGCTACCTGCTGCACAACAGAACAAGCGGACTGCATATTGCTTACTTTCGCTTTTAAATGTAACCCCCGAAAAAGAATGGAAACACGCAGAAAATCCGCTCGTCGGAATTACGCCGATGATGACTTTTGCAAAAGAGTATTATGACAAAGAATATGCCCCGAATACACGGGAAACGTTTCGCCGGTTCAGTACGCATCAGATGGTGCAGGCTGGACTGGTGCTGTATAATCCCGATAATCCTAAACGACCTGTAAACAGTCCGAATGCCGTGTATCAGATTTCACCGGCTGCACTTACCGTCATACGGGCATACAAAAGCAGCGACTTTGACACACTACTTGCCGATTTTGTCGCACACCAACCTGCTCTTTCTGTTCAGTATGCACATGAGCGTGAAATGAATATGGTCTCGGTAAGAATCAAAGAAAACCACGCCATTCAAATATCTCCTGGAAAACACAGCGAATTAATTCGTGACATAATCGAGCAGATGGCTCCTCGTTTTCTTCCTGGCAGTACGCTGGTTTATATTGGCGACACGGGCGAGAAATGGGGATATTACGATCAGGAGCTTGCCGGAAATCTTTTATTCAATGTACAGCAGCACGGAAAAATGCCTGATGTTATCCTCTATGTCGAGGACAAAAAATGGCTCGTCCTTGTAGAATCAGTAACATCACACGGGCCCGTTGACAGCAAGCGGTACATTGAGCTTGAGACTTTGTTTGCTTCTGTAACTGCGGACAAAGTATATATATCGGCATTCCCCGACAAAAAGACATTCACTCATTATGCGCAGGATATTGCATGGGAGACTGAGGCATGGATAGCGGATAATCCCACGCACATGATTCATTTTAACGGCGATAAATTTATCGGGCCCCACAAGTAGCGTTTTGCCATTCGTACGCTGGCACATGACAAGCCAGATACACCGTGTATTTTCTCCGCTGGCTCATAGCGAGCAAAATACACCGTGTACTTTCTCTGCTGGCTCATAGCGAACCAGATACACCATATATTTTCTCCGCTGGCTCATAGCGAGCAAAATACACCGTGTATTTTCTCCGCTGGCTCACAGCGACAAAAATACATCCTGTTATTTCTCCAAAAAACAAATATAACAAAAATTTATTTTGCATTATTAAAGTTCTGCACCTATACTGCAATTAGTCATTTCCAAAAAAGGAGGCCTTATGAAAAAACTACGGCAGAATGCACGCGTTTCCGAAGTGGACGACGTGGCGGACAAAATTGAGCGGTTGTGCAAGGCAGACGCGCTCTATCAGACGGACAGCTATCTTGCTTCTACGACCGACAAGATTGCAGAACTTTCCGAAGCGCTGACCACGGCGAACAAACGCGACAAGGCTGTGTCCAAGCTTGACGAAGCCGATACTGCCCGCGACACGGCGCAGACGGCTTTGGGCGGAGCGGTTTCCGGCTACCTGTATTATCCCGATGAGGGCGTAGTCAGCGCGGCAGAAACGGTAAAGGCAGTGCTCAAAAAGTATACGGGCATTACGACTGAAAGCTATGCCCGGCAGTCGGCGCTCACCAAAAGCGAGCTTGAAGACCTTGCATCCGAGACCGTGGCCACAGCAATAGAAAGGCTTCCTGGTGTGGCTGCATTGGTCACACGCTTAAGCGAAGCGCAGGCGGCATTCGATACGGTAAATGACGAATACAATGCGGCTAGTGTCGCTTCCTCTGCAAGCGATACGGCAACATCGCTTAAAAAGCCGCTGCTTTCTGCGATTAACGACGAGATGATTCCCTATCTTGAGACGATGCGCAAAGTAAACGCGACTGCGTATGAAGGGCTTTCAGCGTTAGTTGAAAACGAGATTGTACGCATGAACGAAACGATTGCCGCCCGCTCAAAAAAGAGCTCGTCTACGGACACTGCGACGACAGAATAAAAAACAGTATTCGGCTAATTAAGGGGGATGGCGAGGATAAAAAAGGATAGAGAAGCTGAGGAAGAAATAGAACTATTCTTCCTATCATCTCTATCCAAACACATCCTCTGCATCTCCCTAAAATCAGCCAATAGAAGCTCTTACGCAATCTGGCAGATGACGGTATTCTTGCCATCGCTGTAGCTGTGCTCATAGGCAGAGACTGCGCCGTCGACGATGCGGCGGGAAATCTCGTCGCACTTGTCGCGCGGGTCAAGGCTTTGGCCGCCGTAGGTAAGGCGCAGGCTTACCGCGCCCTTCTCTTCCGAGTATTCCGCCGCAAAGCCAAGCTCAAAGCTCTCGCCGAGTGCGGGTAAGAGCGCCTGCATCACAAGCTCTTCAAAGACCTGCTGCATGTGCACGATTGTCTTCTGGGCAATCTGGTGCTTGCGACCGAACTCTTCGATGCGGCTGGTGACCGAAACAAAGTCAAAGTCGCGGCTCGTAATCGTCTCTTCAAGCACTTTCAGGCGGTTGATAAACTGGCGCGTCTTTTCTTTTTTGGGGTGCGAAAAGACTTCTTCCGGCGTGCCTTCCTCATAGATTACGCCTTCGTCCATGTAAAAGACGCGGGTGGAAACATCGCGGGCAAAGCGCATTTCGTGGGTCACAATCATCATCGTAAGCCCCTGCTTTGCAAGGCTTCTGATGACGCTCAAAACCTCGCCGACCATAGTCGGGTCAAGCGCGCTTGTCGGCTCGTCAAAAAGCACGATTTCTGGCTCCA
>JAFSTS010000303.1 GCA_017445685.1 Clostridia bacterium
AAATCCTCTTTTTTTATAGCTTTTGCTGAAAAGATATTCTCTTGCAAAATATACTATCGTTACTATCGGCAGCAGCGGAATATTGTCGCCGACATTCAGCAGTCTGTTCGACGCCGCAAGCACGATATATGCAAACGCGATCTGATCGGACTCGATAATGATAAGTCCCAAAAGCATTGCGCCTACGGCAATATATGCGAAAACAGACGAGACATTTTCGCTCAACTGAAACAGCGTAAGCGTCAAGACGATATACACAAGCGTTTTCAGGTCAAGAGAGCCGAAAGTTTCGTCATTTTTAAATTTAGTTTTAAGCCTGACTTTCGTCTTTACTCCGTTTACCATATATTTACCTGCCAATATTTTTTCTTAAATGGTCTGTCGCATTCAGAAGGAAACATCATTTTCATCTAAATGCGAAAACCCCATGGAAGTTGATAGATTTAATCAGGGGTTGCTTAAATTATCCTTGTACCATTCAACTGCGTCAACTATTCCCCGCTCGAAGGACCAGTCGGGATCGTATCCGAGGTTTTCTCTTGCGTCGGAAATGTCCGCCTTTGAATGCTTTAAATCACCCGGACGGTCGGGCGCGTAATTCGGCTTTATATCCTTGTTGAGAAGCTTGCAGAGAATGTTGTAAACATCAATAAGCTTCACCTGTCCGCCGAAAGCTATATTGTACGCTCTGCCTGTAGACTCTTTCGGAGCCAGCATGGCTTTAAGATTTGCTTCGATAACATTTTCGATATATGTGAAATCTCTTGACTGCAAACCGTCGCCGTTAATCGTGGGGGCTTCATCATTCAAAAGTGCTTTGACAAATTTCGGTATTACAGCCGCATAAAATCCGTGAGGATCCTGCCTTCTGCCGAAGACATTGAAATAGCGAAATCCTATGGTTTCCAGACCGTAAATAAGAGAATACAGCTCTGCGTAAAATTCGCAGACATATTTCGTCAGCGCATAGGGGGAAATTCTCGTTCCGTTTTTCTCCTTGCCCTCTTTCGCAGGAAGCGTTATTCCCTTGCCGTAGACGGAGGAGCTTGAAGCATACACAAACCTCTTAACGCCGCTCTGCCTTGCCGCTTCAAGCATATTGAGCGTTCCTCTGATGTTGATCTCTTCATACAAAAGCGGCATTTCGATGCTTCTCGGCACGCTGCCCCATGCAGCCTGATGAGAAACGAAGTCGATCCCTTCGCAAGCCTTTTGACAGGTTTCATAATCGCGTATATCGCCCTCGATAAGCTCAAAAAGAGGATTCGTGAGAAATGCTTCAATATTTTCTCTTTTCCCTGTTGAAAAATTGTCAAGGCAGCGAACCTTGAAGCCGAGCTTCAGAACCGCCTCACAAATGTTTGAGCCGATAAATCCTGCTCCGCCTGTTACAAGAAATGTGCTGCCCTGCGGAAATTGTATGTCTTTATATCCCATCTTGAAAAGCTCTTCCTCTCAGAATCAAAGTCTCCAATAGCTATATCCTGCGTCTTCGTATTCGCGCCGATCAAGCAAGCCTTTAAGATCAAGCAATACTTTTTTGCCCTCAGGCGCGAAAAAGGAATTTATTTTTTCCATGTCGAAGCGTGCAAATTCATCATGCGCTACAGCAAGGATGACTGCGTCCATGTCCTTGATGTCCGCTATGTCGGCAAACTCTATTGAATATAGTCTTTTTGCCTCCTGTTTGTCGGCGGTCGGATCGGCAATGATCGGAGAAACGCCGTATTCCTTCAGCTCGTTTACGATGTCAATGATCCTGGTGTTTCTTGTGTCGGGACAGTTTTCTTTAAATGTGAAGCCGAGAATTGCAACCTTTGCGTTTTTTACATATTTATCTGCCGCGATCAGCCTTTTGACCGCATTTTCTGCGACATATTTTCCCATGTCATCGTTTATTCTTCTGCCTGCAAGGATTATCTGGCTGTGATATCCGAGCTGTTCGGCTTTATATGTTAAATAATACGGGTCGACGCCTATGCAGTGTCCGCCGACAAGTCCGGGATAAAACTTAAGGAAATTCCATTTCGTGCCTGCCGCTTTGAGAACAGACTGAGTGTCTATACCCATTTTGTTGAAAATTATCGAAAGCTCATTCATGAAAGCTATGTTGATATCTCTCTGGCTGTTTTCGATAACTTTTGCCGCTTCGGCAACCTTAATGCTTTCTGCGCGGTGAACTCCTGCGTCCACAACGATCTCGTAAACCTTTGCGACGGTGTCAAGAGTTTCTTCGTCCATGCCGGATACGATTTTAGTTATCGTAGAAAGCCTGTGGACTTTATCTCCGGGATTGATCCTTTCGGGAGAATAGCCTATCTTGAAATCCTTCCCGCATTTAAGCCCGGATTCCTGCTCTAGTATCGGCACGCAGATCTCTTCGGTGACCCCGGGATATACAGTGGATTCATAGACCACGATAGAGCCGGGCGTAAGATTTCGTCCGAGGATATGACTGGCTCCGGCCACAGGTGAAAGATCCGGCGTATGATCCCGCTTTACGGGCGTAGGCACAGCCACTATATGGAATTTGGCCTCCTTAAGCCGGCTCTCGTCAGAAGTGAATTCCACCGAACAGTTTGCCACTCCCTGATCTCCGACCTCGTTTGTGGGATCCTTGCCGTTTTTATAGAGCTCTATCTTTTCCGAATTGATATCATACCCGATCACGTTCAAGTGCTCCGAAAATGCCACGGCTATGGGCATTCCCACATAACCCAGGCCCACAAGTGAAAGCGCTGTCTTTTTATTTTTCAGATCGTCCAAAAGCATGTTGATTTATGTAAACCTCCTGTATTTCTTATACAACTTCATCAGCAGCAGTACTCCACATACCGCCAGCACCGCTATAACCGAATATCTTACCGCGGGATTTGCGTACAGAAGCTGGGACAGCATCCCGACGGCGGTC
>JAFSTS010000304.1 GCA_017445685.1 Clostridia bacterium
AAAAATGTGTTTTAGTATCTTCCGAAAAGGAGATTTCCGATATAATTGTCGGCGATTTCTTTATCGTAAAATCGCCTGTTGACTCTGACAAATACCAGAGTTTGCCGAAGGATTTGGCTAAGAAATACGCCGAAAAATTCAAATATCCCGAAAGATTTTACCGTCAAAACGGTGAGATAAAAGTCCATCAAATCAAACCGAAGGAGCGTTCAGACGAACGATAAATCAAGAAAAACTATCGAGGGAGAAAACCTATGTCACATCTAAACAAGCAGACTGTTTTTACTCCTACCGAGCAAAAAACAGTAAAGGCTTGTTAGGGGACGCTCCCCCTAATACCCCGTATAAAAGAAGGTGATACACAATGCGACGAACTGTAAAAAAGCAGTATTGGCTCACGCCTGATGAAGATGCCGAGCTGAAACGAAAAGCGAGGATGACTTGTCTGAGCGAAGCGGCGTTGACACGATTTCTGATCAACGGCTTTGTGCCGAAGCAAAATCCTGACGAGAAGGTCGCGGAATTTTTACGCCAGCTTATTTTACTCGGCAATAACCTTGATCGGCTTTTAACAAAAGCCTATTTGTTAGGCTATATCGACACACCGTTACTGCAATCGGAAATGCAGAAATGGAATCAGTTTCAGCTTGCGGTTGAGAAAGAATTTCTATGTCCCGAAAAGAGTGATCTGTTTGGCAACAAGTAAACTTTGGGCTGTAAAGTACAACCTAAAAAAAGTCATCGACTATGCCGCCAATCCAAATAAGACCTACAATCCGAAATTCTCCGACGAACAGTATCAGGCACTTGCCGATGTGCTGACCTATGCCGAGAATGAGGAGAAAACCGAGCAGCAGTTTTTTGTTCAAGGCATCAACTGTAATCCGTCGATTGCCCGTGAGCAGTTTGTTGAGGTAAAGAAAAGATTTGGAAAGACGGACGGCATACAAGCCTATCACGGTTATCTCAGCTTCAAGGAGCAGAATATAACGCCCGAACAGGCACAGGCGATTGGTATGGAATTTGCACAGAGAGTTTGGGGAGAGCGTTTTCAAGTAGTTGTCACCACTCACCTAAATACACAGCATCTTCATTGCCATTTTGTGATCAACAGTATTTCCTGTGTTGATGGAAAACGATTGCAGAACTCAGAAAAGGCTTGGTTTAAGTTTCGTCATATTGCAGATGAGCTTTGTAAGGAACACGGACTGTACTACAACCCGAATCCGAGAAGAAAGGTCATAACAGAGTACCATCAAACGCAGCTTGAAAGAGCCGGTATGCCTACGCGCTATTCTTTATTGCGTGAAGCGATTGATACGGCGATTGAGCATAGCGGCAGCTTAAAGGAGTTTGAAAAGAATCTCCAAAAGCTCGGTTATCAGTATCAGCTCAGCGAAAGCCGCAAGTATTGGACGGTCACGCCAGTCGGCAGAAAGAAGCCTATCCGACTTATCAATCTCGGCGAGAACTATTCCAACGCCGCTATCCGTCAAAGACTTCTTGAAAACAGC
>JAFSTS010000305.1 GCA_017445685.1 Clostridia bacterium
CATGTCGCTATTTTTCTTCAGTTCTTACGACAGCCCGTAGGAGCGTCCGATGATGAAGGTCACAATGCCCAGACCGCTCACAGCCGGATCGTCAAAAAATGAGCTGAATTGTTTTGAGGACATCTGCTTTCCCTCAATGCAGAGAGTCACGATTTTTGAGTTTTTCGGTATTTTTGCCATGATTTGAGTTTTCTCATTTTCAAGAGCTTGCGCGATCTGAGAAGGGGAGGGCGACTCAGGCAGATGAGAAGGCGTCAGCTCAATGACATTCATTTTGCATAGCGAAGTGAGCCTTTTCAGATATTCATCGCACGCAGAGCGAAGATATGTTTCCTTTAGTTTTCCGAGAACGATCAAGTTTATGTTTATCATTTTTTCCTCGTCAGATCCTGATGATTTCGTTGTCGTCCGTTGCGACGGTCAAGGTGTAGTCAAAGTTTTCTTCTGCGCCGATACTTGAAAAAGCGCGCTTTGTTTCTTCGTATGCTTTTTTTGGAGTGTTGTTTTGGCGGCTGAGATGACCGAGAACAAATCTTGTCGTGCCGCTTTCAAGAAGCTTCAAAGCCGTTTCGGCGCATTCGGTATTCGGAAGATGCCCGAACTGTGAAAGGATACGCCTTTTCAGCGCCGGATCGTATGGGCCGTATTTCAGCATAGTGATGTCGTGATTGGATTCAAGCAATATCAAATCGCTTTTGTCAATTGCCTGAAAAACCGAATCAGTTACTACGCCGAGATCGGTACAGATCGAAATTTTTCTCCCGTCAGGCAAAAATATATTGTAACCGACGCTGTCTGCGCTGTCATGCGGAGTCGAGAACGGAACGACTTTCATTCCGCCTGCCTGTGCGCCGGAGGAATCAATGGGGATAAGCTCGGTTTTGTCGTCGACGATATTTTTGCTTCTCATCGCCATGATGGTCTGAGCAGTAGCGTATATGGGAACGCCGAGGTTTTTTGCAAGCACCCGTACACCCTTGACATGATCGGAGTGTTCGTGCGTGACAAAAATCGCTTTTATCCCGTCCGTTTCAAGACCGTGGTTTTGGCAGGAAAGAAGTATCTGCTTTGCGCTGTTGCCGGCGTCGACCAGAATAGCTCCGCCGGAGGACGATATGTAAGTGCTGTTTGCACTGCTTGAAGAAAAAAGTGAGCAAAATTTTGACATTGGTGATCCTTTTTACACAAATACCCACACCGGCAGGCGTGGGTATTGGCTGATTTAGTTTAAGCTGAGGGGCGGTTGTGGTTCGATTTAAGCAATCATGCAGTGGCGTTGTTCATCACAGTTTCCCGGATCGGAACTCTTTTGATGTCTGCGCCGACAGCCTGAAGCTTTTCAACGATGTTTTCATATCCTCTGTCGATGTGGACGATATCCTCGATCTCGGTTTTTCCGCTTGCAGTCAGACCGGCAATGACCATTGCCGCGCCTGCGCGAAGGTCGACAGCCTTGACATGAGCGCCTTTGAGGTTTTCAACGCCCTGTATGACCGCGATCTTTCCGTTGACCTGGAAATCAGCGCCCATCTTCATCAGCTCGGAAACATACCTGAAACGGCTGTCCCAAACGCTTTCGGAGACGATGCTTGTCCCCTGCGCAACGGAAAGTAAAGTTGCCATCTGGGGTTGCATATCTGTCGGGAAACCGGGGTGAGGCATAGTTTTGACATTGCATTTTCCGGGTCTGGAATCGCTGATGACACGGACGGCTTCGTCATATTCTTCAACGATAATACCGCATTCCTCAAGCTTTGAAGTGATGGACTCAAGGTGCTTGGGAATAACATGGTTGATAAGAACATTTCCGCCTGCGGCAGCGGCAGCAACCATATAAGTTCCTGCTTCGATCTGGTCGGGAACGACGGAATATGTGCAGCCGTGAAGCTCTTCGACTCCGCGGATCTTGATAACATCCGTACCTGCGCCCCTGACATCCGCTCCCATGGAGTTCAGGCAGTTGGCAAGGTCAACTATATGCGGCTCTTTTGCAGCGTTTTCGATGACCGTCAGACCCTTTGCCTTGACTGCGGCAAGCATGATGTTCATAGTCGCTCCAACGGAAACGACATCCATGTAAATGGAGCTGCCGTACATCTTTTCGGCGTGAGCTACTACCATTCCGTTATCAATCTTGACATTACAGCCGAGAGCTTCGAATCCTTTAATATGCTGGTCGATCGGCCTGACGCCGAAGTTGCAGCCGCCGGGCATTGAAACTCTGGCATTGTTAAATCTGCCGAGAAGAGCGCCGATGAGATAGTATGATGCGCGAAGATGCCTTGCATAGTCGTCGGGTATTTCAAAGCAATCGACAAACCTTGTGTCGATTTCGAGAGTATTCTTGTTTATATATTTAACGCTTGCTACGAGGCTTTCGAGGATCTTGAGCATGATCTTAACATCGCTGATTTCGGGAATATTGTCTATTCTGCAAACATCGGCGGCAAGAATCGTAGCCGGAAGGATCGCAACAGCAGCGTTTTTTGCACCGCTGATATTGATTTCACCGAAAAGGCGTTTGCCGCCATTGATAACTATTTTTTCCAATTTCACACACTCCTTGCTTTTTAATTAGACATGTTATGTATTCACAATATATGGTATAATAAGAAAAGATCGAATTAAATTATATCTGCGAAAGAAGTTACAAAATGTCATAAATCGCCAAAAAAGAAAACATTTACACTTTTTCCATAGACACACAGACAATATTATAACACCTTACTCCAAAAAAATAAACCCCTTTTTAGCAAAAAAAGAGAAAAATCTTAATCATTTTTAAAAATTCTCATTTTGTAAGAAAATCAAGGCTCTTAAAAAACCACTACATATTGTATTGTTCGTAAAAGCGTTAAAAATAAACCGCAAAGATTTTTGAAATTCAATCACTCAAAACCGCGCAGTTTTTCTGGATGTTTTTGACAATTTTTTTCATGTCGCCGGGCATTTCGGCAAAGAGTGAAATATTCTGCTTTGTGAGAGGATGAACAAATTCCATTCTTCCGCAGTGGAGAGCCTGATGAGTGATGTCCTCGCGTTCGTTTCCGTAAAGACGATCTCCTGTAAGAGCGGCGCCCAGATGAGCAAAATGGACTCGTATCTGGTGGGTCCTGCCTGTTTCAAGGTTGATTTCAAGAAACGATCTCTCGTCGTCATGACAAATACATTTCCAGTGCGTAACGGCTCTGTCTCCGCTCTCACCGACAGCGCGCAGAGTTTTCATCGGATCGGGTCTGTATATCGGCGCGTCTATAACTCCGCTGCCCTCAAAGATACCTTCGGCAACGGCATAATAAGTCTTTTTGATTTTTTGTTTTGACAGAATCGAAGCGCTCAGCGTATTGAGCGCAACAATGCAAAGACCCGATGTTCCTTTATCGAGCCTTCCTATCGAGCGAAATGTGCAGATTTTGTTTTTGTTCAGCAGATATCCTGCAACATCGTTTGCAAGAGTATCGCCCTGATGGTTGTGAGTCGGGTGCATGGCGACAAAAGGGGACTTGTTCAAAACGATGAAATCTTCGTCTTCAAAAACAATGTCGATGTCGTTAAAAGTCGGCGTGATATCATTTTCACCTTCGTCGAGGTTGATTTCAAGCGTGTCGCCGGAGAAAAGATAGTCCACCGTTCTGATTTTTTCTCCGTTTTTCAGAAAACCGATCTCCGAATTTTTCAGGCTTTTTACAAGCCGTGACGACAGACCGACTTCATTTTTTAAAAATGATTTAAGCTGCTGCCTGTCGTATCTGTCGTCGATTATGTAGGTGAGTTTTCTCATTTGAGTCTATTGAGCGCCTCAAGCGTTTTGTCGGGGCAGTCGCTCATTATGATGTCAACGCCCATTTTGATAAGCCGCTCGATGTCGGCGTAGCTGTTTACTGTCCAGGTGTTGACCTGTCTGCCTGCGTCTCTCATTTCTTTGTAACACTCGTCTGTCAGATTGTGGTAATTGGGATGGACGCATTCAATGCCGTGCTTTTTTGCGTACTGTCCGACATCTATTATCCAGTCGCCCAGCAGGAATCCGCATTTTACATCAGGCGCAAGAGCCTTGAAGCGCATGACGGAATAATGGTTGAAGCTTGAAATAACGATCCTTTGACGAAGAGAAAATTCGTCGATAAGTTCAACCAGCGCTTTTTCGATTCCGGGGTATTCGTTATTGTCGGTTTTGATTTCAATGTTTGTAATAAAATCCTTTTCCTTGGAGACCATTTCAAAATATTCTCTCAAAGTAGGGATCGGATTGTTTGAAAATTTGTCGCCGAAAACAGCCTTGTAGGAAGCGTCAAACTGCCTTAATTCTTCAAGAGTATAGTCGGAAACGAATCCTTTTACACCGACCGTTCTGTAAAGATTTTCGTCATGTATCATGACGATCTGCTTGTCCTTTGTAAAGTGGATATCGGTTTCAAGTCCGTCTGCGCCAAGCTCGATAGCCTTTTTGAAAGCGAGCATTGTGTTTTCGGGATATTTGCTGCTGAAGCCTCTGTGGGCAAAAGCTTTTGTCATATTGTGTCACTCCTAAATTTGTCATCTGATTGATATTTTACATCAAAGAGCAGTCGATGTCAATTGCCGCTGAGAATATTGTTAAGGAAAAAGTATTCCGAAATTTTGTAGTAAGGGTAGACATAAAACACAGGCAAAACAAATATGCAGGAGAGTATCCACGGCAGAAAACTTATTTTCAGCCTTGCAAGACGAAAGCAGCTTTCGTCCATCAGCCTTGCGCTGTATTTCATCGCTTCAAAAGGGGATATTCCTTCGTTTTCGTAAAAGAGGATGAAGCAAAGCCTGTAGCGCTGAAAAGTCAGAAACGAAAAGAAAAGTCCGCTTAAAAATGAAACGCCGACGCTTGCGCTGACGAGAAGCAGCATTGTTTTAGATATTCCGCCCTGTAAGGAGTAAACGAGATATCCGCTCATTGCAGCGCACGGGAAAAAGAAGACGATCGCCCACAGGAATTTTACAATAAACAGGCAAAAGCTCAGCCATACGCTTTTGAAAAACCATTTCGGTCTGTAGAAATAAAAAAGCCTGCCGATTTTCATTTTAGTTCTTTTTGAGGTTTCGTAAAACCAGATCTCCCTTGACATTTTCAGCGGCGACACAGCCAAAACTGACAGGAGGATACAAACGCTGTAAAAAAGCGCAAGTCCGATATCCTTAAACGAGCCTGCCGTAAAAGAGAAACTGTCGCTCTGTGAAAGATAGTCAAAAAGATATTTCACCGCCACAAAAAGATTGTTTGACAAAAGCACAATTACAAGCGATATCACGGACACAGCGCAAAGTTTTGCAGTTTTTCCAAGCATAACGGCTTTTGAAAATATTTTGATTTTTCCCATAAAAAACGCTCCCTCAGTTTATTGATATCAACGTAATTATTGTCATCAAAAGGGAGCGGTAAACATATTTTAACTTTTTTATTTTACGGCAATTATCGAAAGCGCGATCAGCGACTGACCGAGGAAATATGAAAGGGAATTGATAAATTTGTATTTCACATCGGTTTTCCGCTTTTCTTCGAGTATGGTGTAGGTGAGCGTGAAGTCGGAAACAAAAAACAGTATTGCGCCCAAAAGCACCAAAACAGCCGCAGAAAAATTGCCGCTTTCAAAAAGCGTCATTGAAAAAAGGAACGATTTTGCAATCATGATTGTCAGTATAAGCCCGTAAATCAGCACGGGGATATGAAGCTTGCCGAGACTGATTTTTTTGCTTCTATTGTAGATTTCGAAAGCTACCAGCAAAGCTGCGCTGAACAAAATTTCAAAAATGCCGAGAACTTCCTTTTTTGCGTCAGTCTGAGACTGATATGTAAACGCTGTGATGAAGCAGAAATGCGTCAGCAAAAAGAAGAAGCCGCCGACGACAAAATAAACCTTTGAGCCGTTGAGTCCGAGCAGAAAATCTCCGAGCCACGCAAGACAAAGCGCAATGATTATCACGAGAGAATATATGCTGTCGGTATTCGTAAAAATTCTCGCAAGAACGCCGAGCGACAAAAACGCTGTCGAGCAAACCATTTTCAGCGCAAGAGATCTGTTCGTCTTTTGGGGTATCATACTTTTGACAAACGGGTATATAAGCGCCAATTCGGCAGCGAGGATAATACCCATAATAAACCATTGAATAATACTCATTTTTTCAGTCCCTATCTATCAGTTTGCAGGAATGCTTCGGCTCAAGAAGCGACGGAACTACGCTTTTGAATGAGCCTGCTATTGCGCTTTTTCCGAGAGCGGTTTTTGCAAGCGGCACAAATAAAAGCGAAAGATTGTCGGCAACATCGGTCAGATTCTGGTAGCTGCCGGGATACATTTCAACTGAACCGTCCGGGGAGAACTCAAACCTGAAACGCCTTTGACCGATCGCGCCGAGAGGTCTGATCCAGACAAGCAGAGTGCTGTCGTTTGCCCAGCAGGCTGTGGCTGAAGCTGTGTAGTCTATGCCGCCAAGACGCATTTCGGAAAATTCGACCTTTGAGTCCATACCGCAGACAATAGTATTTCTGCCGTCCTTTTCAAGCCATGACATCGTGCATTTTTTATTTTCGTAATCGAAGTCAAACTCAAAATCCGTGCAGTATCCGGCTTTGTCGTAGGACATATAAACCGGGAAAATCGGCAGTACGCTCAGGGGGAAATTGATGATTTCAAGCGGAAGATTGGCGTTTGTGCGGATCTTTTTCTTTTTCAAGATCTCTGTGTAGGAGCTTCTGATTTTTGACGCAGGCAGCTCGGGCAGAGCCTCAAGCTGAGGAGCTGTGATTTTTTCGCCCTCAAATTCTCCGTCAAAGAATCCTTCGGGGAAATGACGCCAGAGACAGTCTCTCGTCTTCTGCTCGTCAACTTCGCAAGCCGTGATTATCACGCAAGCGTCATGATCCTCAAAAGCTATGCCGAACTGGGAAAACATTCCGTCGAGCCTGAAGCCGTTTGTTCCGCTGTTTCGCCAGAAGGAAGCTCCGTATCCTGCCGTTGTATCGGGCGTGAAATTGTCCTTGCTGTTGTCTTCGAGATTTGACACTGCAAATTTTGCCCAGCTTTCGGGAATAACCTGTCTGCCCATGAACTTTCCGTTATCAAGCAAACAAAGCGTAACTTTTGCAAGGTCTTCCGTTTTGATATAAAGTCCCCAGCCGCCGGCTTCAATGCCGTTCATGTCCGTCTCCCAGAACGGATAGTCGATGCCGAGAGGCTCAAAAAGTCTGGGGGAGAGGTAATCTCTGACGGACCGGGAAGTGAGCTTGTTGATTATCGCGCAGAGCATATACTGGTTTTCGCTTATGTATTCCCAGCCTTCGCCGGGGGCAAATTTCCACTGTGCGTTGAAAAAGTCCTCAACCCATTTGTTTTTCGTTTTGTCCACAAGAAAGCTCACGCTTTTTCCTGCGGTCATCGTCAGCAGATTGTAGACCGTGATTTTTTGCAGCCGTTCGTCGTTTTCGTCGTTGTGCTCCGGGAAAATATCGACAAGCCTTGTGTCAAGCGAAAGCAGACCTTCCTCTATCGCAAAACCGACTGCGAGGGAAGTAAAGCTCTTGCTGACGGAATACATGATATGGGGCATTTCGGGGGAAAACGGAAACGCCCATGTTTCGTAGGCAACTTTTTTGTTGCGAAGTATCATAAGGCTGTGCACTTCAACGCCTGATGACTTGAAGTCTTCAAGCAGCCCGGCTATGGCTTTTGAGCTGACTCCGACTTCTTCCGGGCATGATGCGCGTTCAAGGCTGATTTTTGTTTTGCTCATTATATCACTCCTTGTCGGTGTGCTTGTAAATGATGATCTGCGAAGCGGCAAAAAGAATTACTGCGCTTCCTGCGGCAATTGCTCTGGGGGCAGTGAACTTAAATTCAACTGTCTTCGGGCTTCCTTCGCTTTGCTCGCTCTCCTGCGCCGAACAGGGCAGACATAAAGCAAAAGCCAGTATCATTGCCGAAATGATAAAAATTACTTTTTTGAAAATAGATTTCATAAAAAATCCCTCTGTAATTTATTATCGTTCATTATATCATATTTTCAAAATTTTTACAACTTCACCGGGATAAATGATCTTTCAGCCGTCTGCCTGCCGCCGTCAGACGCTTTTGTTTTTCAGCCTGTTTTTAACCATCTCCGACACCATCGCTATGAAATCTGCGGCGTCCATGTCATATCCTGCGGCTTGAATTGCATTTTTCATCTCTTTTTCGACAGTTTTTGTGTCTGTTTTGAAATCGTCTGCAACAACTTCAAAAATTCTTTCTTTTTTCATTTTTTTCACCTCCGGAAATATTATAATACCAAAAAGTGAAGGAAATTGTCGAATTGTGTAAATAACTACACGATAAATTATAAAATTACACAACAAACGGTTAAAAAACTCCACAATAGCGGATATACTATTAAATGTAGTGGAGGTGATGACATGTCTGAAACAAATAAATTTGCAAAAGAAATAGGACGCAGAATATATGCTCAAAGAAAAAGATTAGGACTTACTCAGGAACAAATCGCTGAATTAGCAGATGTGTCACCACAGCTTTTATCAAGTGCCGAAAATGGAATAAGAAACATAAGTGCGGAAAATCTTTTTAAGATAAGTAAGGCATTAAATGTAAGCTCGGATTATTTGTATACCGGCGAAGTTACCGATAAGGATAAATCTATCGTTTTGGAAAAGTTCGCCGACGCCACACCGGAACAACTCAACGCACTTGAAGAAATTTATGATGTCATTAAGAAAATGTAATCTGAAATAATACCAAATTTAAAAGCGTAGCAAAAAACGGCTTCCCCTTGAGGTGATCTCCCCGACAAACGGGGAGGTGTCAACGCAAGTTGACAGACGCGCGTCTGCGCTAGCAAAAGCTGTCACCGTAAGGTGACTGATGAGGTGTTCTATCGAAATTGAATCAGCTATTAACGCTTGCTTTGCAAGCTACACCTAATCCGTCAGTAGGGGCGGATAATATCCGCCCGTTGCAAGCGCAGCTTGCTCATATTTGGCTTCCCCTTGAGGGGAAGCTGTCAGCGTATGCTGACTGATGAGGTGTAGGCACGCAGTGCCGTTATATAATCAAATCAGATTAAATGTTTCCACCTCATCCACCGCAGGCGGTCCCCCTTCCCCTCAAGGGGAAGGCTTAATTATCTGACTTTGGCGGGCGGATGGTATCCGCCCCTACATGGGGAAATCACAGGCGAAGGGTATCCGCCCATGTATGGGTGAATGGTACGTTAAACATACCATTCACCCCATTCATTTTTTCAATACTTCATAAAACCGTAACTATCAGTAAGTGAGGTTATATTGTAGTTTCGGTGAATGGCTCGTTGCAGTCGATGAGGACTGGCCGTAATCTACGACAAAGACAAGTTTTTCGGTAATTGACGAGCTTCCTGTCTTCAACGAATATGCGCTTCCTGTTCCCATCTCTGTGAACGACGTCAGCGGAATCGACGAGACCCCTGCTCCGACAGTATATGAATAATATCTGGGAGCCGCCGCAACAGTAAGGTCGATCATTGTGATCTTTGTGTTTGTTGCAAGCGTCGCAGGAGTTGTGCCTGCGGACGACGTGTAGAAGCTGAGCGTCGGAGCAAGCGTTGCACCTGAGTAGTTGGAAGGCGTATAAGTCGTTGCAAACTGGAGAGTGTAACTGCTCAAAGGAGTGATATTGATCTGTGTTCCCGAAGTTACACCGTTATAATGTCTGCCTTCGTCGATATAACCCGTCTGTGTCATCAAAGGAGCGATGGTGACAGTAACTGTGTCATAAACCGTGTTATCGTCAACAGACGTTGCCGTGATCGTTACAGATCCTGTCGTAACACCCGTCACAAGACCGGCGTTGCTGACAGTTGCAATTGACGTGTCGGACGAAGTCCATGTTACCGCAGGGTTAGAGGCATTTGCAGGTGTTATTACTGCAGTAAGCTGGACTGTTCCGCCAACGAGGATCGCAGAATCACCGGGATAGATCTCAAGGCCTGTTACTGCAGGACCGCTGAGCATCGGGATTTCTTCTTCTACAACAACAGCATGACAGCGAGTACAATACTTAACTTTCAAGCCGGTTGAAGATGTTGTTGCCGGAGTAACTACTGTCCAGTCAACGCCTTCGATATCGTGTTCGAGAGCAGAAGTGGCGTTTCTCTGTTCCGTTGCGCCGCAACCGCGCGAGCATGTGTAGAGGTCATAGCCGCCTGTTGTACAAGTTGCAGGTACAGTGCTTGTGAACTGATAGTCGTGGCCGAGTGCGGCAACTTCGCGAGTTTCAACGTGGGAATTGTCGTTGGCGCAGACTCTCTGTTCCTCGCCTGCTTCTGTACACGTCGGAGCAGTTGTCTGAGTCCATTCGCCCCAGTCGTGGCCGATTGCCGTTATCTCTTCAGTATAGGTGTCGCCGCAACGAGAGCAAGTGTAAGTTCTCTCACCTGTTGTTGTACATCCGGGAGGTGTTGTGACTTCGGAAGTGTAGTTGTGGCCGAGGGCGGCAACTTCGTTCCTGTTTTCCGTTGCATCACAGCGTGAACAATCATAGACGTCATATCCTGCTGTTGTACAAGTCGGATCGACAGTTTCTGTGAACTGGAAATCGTGTCCGAGAGAGGCAACGGGAGTGTCTGTGTAGGTGTCATCACAGCGTGAGCAGGTGTGAGTTGTGTAGCCTGCTTCTGTACACGTCGGAGCAGTAACAACTGACTCATAATCATGGCCGAGAGCGGCGATGGATTCGTCTTTCGTATGGCTGTTGTCATACTGGCAAACATAATGCGTATTACCTGCTGTCGTAC
>JAFSTS010000306.1 GCA_017445685.1 Clostridia bacterium
CATAAACTCTTCCGATAAGACCGTCAACGACTCCGATCTGAGTGAAGTAACGCTCGTCCTTGCTGCCGTATGCGTGTCCTGCGCCGTCAACGCTGTCGAACTGAACGAAGAAAAGCGCCGGGTCATTGCCTTCATCGAAATAACTGCAAATTGCGTCTGCAAGGGCGATGTCATTGCCGATGCTCGTTTTTTTAACGCCCACATCGTTTTCGATTATTCCGAAGTTAATGTCGTTCCAATTGACGAAAGAAGCAAGCTCAGCGTCGGGAAATGCCTGACGCGCATAAGTAAAGATCGTGGGAAATTCAGTGTCGCTCGACCTTTCGTAAAGATATGTTACTTCGTTGCAAAGCTTGTGTTTTGTATATGAGACGCCTGTCAAAATCGAGCCCCAGTTCTGCGCGCTGATAGTTTGAATTTCTGCGCGTGCGTAGTAGTCAACTGCGCCGTTTTTAAATATTCTGTCAAAATTGGGGGTGTCGGCATCCTTGAAAAATCTGCCTGCTCCGTCAACGCCGATGATGTAGACATGCTTGTATGAGCCGAAGGAGCTTTCGCAGGATACTGCAAATGCAGGAACTGAACAAAGTCCGATAATTACGAGGCTCATGATGACACAGAGAAATTTTTTCATTTTTATGCTCTCCTTTTTTTGTTTAGCCTAATTATATATCATTATGTGTCACTTTTCAAGTATTTAAGTCAAAAAACGCAAAGCCAACCCGACTTTGCGTTTTCTTGGCTTTAACTTAACTGTTCATAAACGAGCGCAACGGCAGACGGGGATTTTTCAAGAGTTATTTCTATTCCGTCGTACATGAGCTGAGCGCCGGTGTAAACAGATCTTTCATCCGGGTTTTCGAAATCGTAAAGCTCGTAAGACGCATCAGCTTTGAGACCGTTGAGCTTGAGAAGATATTTGTTCTCCGAACAGTTCGGACGGCGGAAGATAAAGGCTTCGCCCTCCTGAGCTTTTATATCATACTGATACGCGCAGTAGTTGTCCTGAGCAGCTCCGCCGTAGGTGAGGGGATAGTAGTTGTAGATCGTGCGGTCAAGAAGCTCTTCGTATTTGCCGGAGTACGGATCGTGCCAGCAGGGAGCTAAAGAAGAATAGGTTTCGTATTCTTCGCCCCAGAAGAAGCCTTTTCCGAATATCGGCATGAAGAAGGAGCCGCCGAAGGATGTGTGCTGAGCAGCTTCGCATTCATCGTCTTTTGAGGCGCAGAAATAGTCTGATGACCACAGCGGAACGCCTCTTCTCTGCATTTCAAGGTCGATTCGTTTGCCGCCGGAAGCGCAGTTGTCGATGAAGAAACCGTCGATGTTTTCAAAGAAATAGTCGAACATTCTGTAGAGATTGGTGATGTAATGATTTTCGCAAATTCCGTTTCTGTTGTCGTAGAAGTTCTTGTCAGCCTGCTGCCAGAACCACTGCGGAAGGAAGTTGAAGTCGATCCTGAGGATCTTTACATTGATGTCCTTGAACGACTGCATCAATGCGTCACGCATATAGATGTAAGCGTCCTCGTCGGCAAGATTCCACATATTGTTGACATAATCGTGCTTGATAAGCCAGCGTTCGTGCTGTTGACCGATTTCATAAAAATCTGTTCCGTAAGTCGCGCGTTCCGGCTCGTACCAAACAAGCATTTTCAGACCTCTTTGTTCTGCAAGCTTTGAGATCTCTATCATGCTTTTACCGTCCAGAATGTTTGCTTTAGGGGTGAAATTTCCGACTATCAGTTCGGGAACGACCGACATATCCCAG
>JAFSTS010000307.1 GCA_017445685.1 Clostridia bacterium
ATCTCGGACAGTGCCAGTCATCCGGCAAATCTTCAAAAGCCGTTCCTGCGGCAATTCCATTAGCCTCGTCTCCGACTGCCGGGTCGTAAACATAACCGCAAATTGAGCAGACATATTTTCCGCTTTCAGTCTTATATGTGATCTCTCCGACAGGGATAGTCTCCGGCGGATCGCTTAGATCAACGACCTTTTTGTTTTCAAGATTTTCGTAACCAAGGGGTGTGTGGGTTGAAAGATAAACTGTAGGATGATGGGTTATAAAATCTCTGACTCTGTCCATTGTCTCTCTTGCGGCAGGAAGATCTTCAAATACAACTGAAAGCTTGTTTTCGTAAAGAGCTTCGTCTGTATATGTGATGTCGCCGTGGATCATGTAAAACAGTCCGTCGTTTTCAACGATTACGATACTGTTGCCGTTTGTGTGTCCCTTTGCCTTGATGTAAAAAATACCGTCCGCGATTTTTTGGCTTTCAGGGAAATTATACTATGCGCCGTCGGTGAATTTGACAGGGACTATGTTTGGAATATTCTCAAGCTCCTGTGCGCCGAGTTCATCTTCGTTTACAAATATTTCAGCGTTAGGGAAGGAGGCAAGCTCGCCTGAATGATCTGAATGTTTGTGCGTAAGAAGAATTTTCGTCACCTGTTCAGGCTTGTAGCCCAGGTCTTCGAAAGCTTCCATATATTCAGCGATCGTTCTGCCTGTGTAGATAAGAGCGTCTTTATTTTCCGCTTCTTCGGGAGTTCCCTTTGGCAGACCGGTGTCAACAAGTATGACCTCGTCGCCTGTGTCGATAAGATAGTTTGTCAGTCCCGAACGGTAGCGTACCGAAAAATCAAAGTTTTGCGGTCCTTCCTCGCCGCCGAAAACAAAAGGTTGGGTCGCAAATCCGCCCGCTCTGAATTTGATTGCTTTAATATCCATTTTTACCCTCCGATTTTTTATTTTAGCCACGAAACACGATTGATAACAAATGCGTATTATGACATAACTAAAATATAACATATATTTATGAACAATTTAAGAACAAAATTGTACACAATCGAATTTTGTCAAATTTATCTTTTGAATATTTTAGTGATATTTAAAAAAAGTTACTTTTCCATTGGAGTCGCAGATACCCAAAAAAATATCCTTGACCTTTTTGAAACCCTGTTCTTTAAGCTTTTTTTGCAGCCATTCCTCATTATATCCCATTCGTTTGAGGTTTTCGCTCAAAACTCTGCCTTCCATTATGACTTCAGCTCCGATCTTTTCCTGTTCGGGAGCAAGCTTCACGTCTCCGGGATTGAGCGGACGCTTTGAACTGACAGGCAGAATTGAGAGCCTGCCGTTGTATTCAAAAACTGCCGTCTGAATATCGTTTAAATTAAAATATCCTGCCTGACGGCACATAAGCATGAAGTCGCTGAGCTCGACCTTGGCTTTTTTCATGTTTTCCCGATAAAGCTTACCGCTATCCATAATGATAGTCGGTGTGCCGTTTATATATTTTCTTGAACGGGGAATTTTCCTTGAAATGAAGCTGAGAAGAACTGTGACTGCGCCAAACGCAAACATCGCAATCGTCGGTTTCCACCAGGGTTTTTCAAGGCTTGTTGCAATTTCCGCTGCAATTGAACCGATAGTGATACCTGTAATGTAGTCGAAAAATTCAAATTGCGACACCTGTTTGTGACCGATGACCTTTGCAATCAAAAACAGTGCTGCCGCTGAGAATACCGCTGATAAAACCACTTTCAAAATTTCTGTCATTATTTCCATACAATACCTCCGTTTCATAAGGTATTGTTCCCGTAACCTGAAAAAATAATCACCCGTCTTACAAGGAGTCAAAAAAATACCGCCCGTCAGGGCGGCAATTGATGTTAGAATAACGTATATACAAATCCGAATACCGAGCTTGAGGAAAGGAAGAAGAATACAAGTCCGAGCACAAGCAGTATTACGACAAGCGGCACAAGAAACAGCAGCTTATTTTTGGCAAAGACGAAGAATATTCTGTTTAAAGTTCCGAGTATTGCCGAGCTGTGTTGCTTGATTTGAGTTTCTTCGTACTCAATAAACTGCGGCTTTGGCGAATCTTCTTCGGAGTCCCATTTGTAAAACTCATATTTTTTAGATGTGGATTTTTTGAAAAACACGGAAATTATCAACATTATCAGATAAACAGGTATAAGCAAAATTCGAAGAACATATTTTCCGATAATATTTGTTATCTTTTTGAATTTTTCTGTTACTGACATAATAGAGGTCGGGAAAAATCCGCCCATGACAAACAGGTACATACCAATAGCGGTAAAAAAAACAAATAAAAGCTGAACTATTCCGCTTGAGATGATGGCTCTCAGACCGAATATAACCGTAATTGCCAGACCGACGATCAAACCAAACCAGCTTGCTTCGTTTATCTTTTTTCTTTCGTCTTCGTTTTTTCGCCACTGACCGAAAGTTGTTTTTTCATTGTTCTGCATTTTTTCTTACCCCCTTTGACGCGGCTGACGGCTGTTGCTTTTTGTCAAAAATTCTGTTGCCGATAACAGCGTAGTCTATACCCGATTTCATAAAAGACTTGTAAGCGTCAACAGCGTTGTTGACGATAGGCTCCTGATTTACATTGTATGAGGTGTTTACCATTACGCTGCAGCCCGTAATTGATTTGAAGGCTTTTATTATCTCATGGAAAAACGGATTTGTTTCTTTTGAGACAGTTTGTATTCTGGCGGAATAGTCAATATGCGTAACCGTCGGAATGTCAGAACGGGCAAGAGATGCGGTTTTGGTGACGCTGTCTTCTGTCTTTATCGGCAGCCGGCGGCTTTCTTTGACAGGGAAAGTGAAAATCATGTAAGGAGAGATACCGTCTATATCGAAGTATTCCTTTGCATCTTCTTCCAACACGGCCGGCGCAAACGGTCTGAATCCTTCGCGGAATTTGATTTTTGCGTTAAGTCTTTGAAGCATATCCTCCTGACGCGCGTCCGCAAGGATTGAACGGTGACCCAACGCTCTCGGGCCGAATTCAGCCTTACCATGAGCCACGCCGACGATTTTGTTGTCTGCGACAAGTTCAGCAATTTTCTGAGAAATTTCTTCATTTTCGAGTGTTGTCCAAACACCGCCGAGAGCTTTTAGGGCATTGTCGTCGTCTTCGCTTGTGTCGGATATTTCATAACCCAAAAAAGAATTTTGCATCGAATCAGGCTGTTCGATCTCACGCGTATCACCCGTCTGTTTGTAGTAGGTGTAAAGCGCTGCGCCGATTGCTCCTCCTGCGTCTCCGGCAGCAGGCTGTATCCAGATGTCGTCAAAGATTTTGCTTTTGCGAAGAAGACCCGTCGCAGTTACATTCAGCGCAACTCCGCCTGCCATGCAAAGCCGTGTTTTACCTGTAACTTTTCTTATATATTTTGCAGTAGTGAGCAATATTTCATTTGTTACTTCCTGAATACTGGCTGCTATGTCGGCATGAAAAGAAGTAATCTCTTCGTCTTTTTTTCTCGCGGGAGCACCAAAAAGTTTTTCAAATTCAGGTGTGATAGTCGTGACACCATAGGTGTACGAAAAATACTTCTGGTTGAGCGCAATGCTGCCGTCTTCTCCGATTTTGACAAGCTCTTTTTTAATTAAGCCGGCATACTTGGGCTCGCCGTAGGGCGCAAGTCCCATCATTTTGTATTCGCCGTTGTTGATCTTGAATCCGGTATAAAATGTAAAAGCGGAATATAGAAGACCGAGTGAGTTTGGAAACCTTGTTTCACCTTTGAGAACAAGGTTTTCTTTTTCACCTGTTCCCCAGGCGGTCGTTGTCCATTCGCCTACACCGTCCATTGTCAGTATAGCGGCATCCTCAAAAGGCGAGGGGTAAAAAGCGGAAGCTGCATGACTGATGTGGTGCGGCAGGAAAATGACCTTGCTCTTTTTCAGCCCGAGCTGTTTTCTGATCTCTTTTTCCACCCAAAGCTTGTCGCTTATCCATTCGGGCATCGCTGCGAGAAACTGACGGACGCTCTTAGGAGTACAAAGGAAGGAGGATGTAATAATTCTGCCGAATTTCTCCGCCGTGTCTTCGTAATAAACAATATGATCAAGATCTTTTGCCTGAATATCCGCACTGTCAAGACAGAAAGAGATCGCATTTATCGGAAAATCCGAGTCGCCTTTAATTCTCGTAAAACGTTCTTCTTCCGCTGCGGCAACGATCCTGCCGTTGCATATAAGCGCAGCCGCCGAGTTGTGATAAAGAGCGGAGATGCCTAAAACATAAACATTCTTCATATTAGTTCCTCGACTTTCTCATTTGTTGATTTTGATCTGAAGCTTTGAGCCGTCATTATTTATACAATCAGCGTGAATACAAAGCGACATAACTTTATCGCTTGAAGTATCTGTCCAGACTTTACCGTCGGCGGATTTTGTTCCGAAAGGAAGTATCGAATGATCGTCGTAACGAAGCTTTTCGTTGAGCCTTGTGTAATAAAGGTCGATGTTTTGTACCTTGTCGCCTGTAATTTCAACGCTTTTTATGTCAACAGGCTGGGCAAAGGACAACTTGATATAATCATCGCCCAATGGGTAGTTTAATAAATAAGAATCAAATTGGTAACCCATCCATTCATATTTTCTCATCTCTGAAGGATACTCAAGCGAATAGGATGCGCTGTTTTCTGTTTTGACCCGTTCCGACAGATTCAACTTTTCCGGCAAACATTCATTTATCATAATTGAGTAGTCATTAAGGTCTTCACCGACAGATTTACCGATAATATCCTTGTAATCTTTTTCGAGGAAATCTATGATGTAGTCAGCATAAAACCTGTTTGTTGCGCTGCCGGGATGAGGGTCGACTTCGTTTACGCTATAGTTGGATGAGTGCTTTTTTGCTGCAAAACCGTGGCAGAATTTGCCAAGGGAATCATATAGAACAACATTTGTATACTTTGAATATAACTCGTGTATCGGTTTAAACAATGCATTTTGTAATGTATAAACGGGTGCAAAAGGAAGCGTCATATAAGCGATAGGAAAATCAGCCTGAGCGGCATATTCATCAAGAGGAATAACGAAATCTTTTTTATATTGCTCATAAAACTTTCCTTTAGTGATAAAAATAGGTACATTCTCGTTTCCGGGGAGCAAGAAGTAGTCGTCGGTAAAATCGTCATCGTACATTTTTTTTGCCGCGATGTAATTGTTTATCGCATTGTAAATATTTGGAACTGTTTTTTTGAGAGAGTTAGAGAAAGGAAAGTGAGCGCTATAGCTGCCTGTGGGGAAATAGTTGTAGTTTATAATGCCGTTTCTTGGATCAGGATCGTTGTAAACATACCCCAGGATTACTATGTCAGGATCCAGATCTTTGACGAGTGAAGTTTTGGTCAACCATCGGATCTCATCATAAGCATTAGCTGTAACCATACCAACTCCGTAAACACGGCAGTTATATCCTTTTTTGCGCAGGTCGCTCTCAAGCAGTCGCCAAAACAGTTCATTTCTGTTAAGACAGTAATGTCCCCAAACAAAAGAATCTCCAATTACTACAATGTTTACAGTGTCTTTATTATATTTGTTTTCGGTCTCCATGTCAATTAACGGATAAACATTATCTGAAGGTTTTAAATCATTGTTTTCTTCAGTAAATAATTGTTTATAGCTATCCGCCGACATAATAGCGTCGATAGAGCTTTTTTCGAAATGGAAAAGTATCGAGTTTGGGACAATATCGTTGTTTAACGAACTGATAGATTGGTAACCGAGAAAAAATTCTGAAGAGCCAATAATGATTGCAAAAACGACAAGAACAATAAGCATATTTATTATGGATGATCTGTAGCGGGGTCTTTTATTGTCAGATTTTCTCATTTTGAAAAATCTCCTGTTTTTTAAAATGATTTATAAAATCATTTTGCTATTTTAATTTCAAGCTTTGAGCCGTCATTATTTATACAATCAGCATGAATACAAAGTGACATAACTTTATCGCTTGAAGTATCTGTCCAGACTTTACCGTCGGCGGATTTTTTTCCGAAAGGAAGTATCGAATGATCGTCGTAACGAAGCTTTTCGTTGAGCTTTGTGTAATAAAGGTCGATGTTTTGCACCTTGTCGCCTGTAATTTCAACGCTTTTTATGTCAACAGGCTGTGCGAAGGACAACTTGATATAATCATCGCCCAACGGATAGTTAAGAAAATACGATTCGAAGGTATAGTTGTACCATTTGTGTTTATTGACCTCTGAAGGATAATTGAGGCTGTATTCGACGCTGTCGGATGTTTCATTCATCTTTTCAAGGCTCAGATCACCGGGCATTATATCGTTGATACGAATGTTATAATTGTTCATGTCTTTACCGGTGTTTTTTGAGAGAATATCGCTGTAATCATTTTTCAGAAAGTCGATGATATAGTCTGCATAAAACCTGTTTGTTGAGCTTCCCGGATGAGTGTCGGAGGGATTCACATAGTAATTATCGGAATGTTCACTGCCGGCGAAATTGTAACAAAAATCGTCAAGACAGTCGTAAAAGGAAACATTTTTGTATTTTGCAAATAAATTATGCAGTGGCTTGTACAAAGCCTTATATGTCGTGCAGATCGGCGAAGTCGGCAAAGTCATATACGCGATCGGAAAATTCACGCTTTGGGCAAATCTGTCAAGGGGAGCAACAAAATCATTTTCAAACATCTCGTATACTTCGCCTTTTGTAATATATATCGATTCATTTTCGTCAGACGAGGAATAAGACGTTTTTACGAATCTGTCATCTGAGTACATCGTTTTTGACACAACATAGTTGTTCAGCATATTGTAAATATTCGGCATAATTTTCTTAAAATAATTTGTAAAAGGAATGATTTTTATGCTGTCTAAATCCTTCGTGTTTTGCATCGGGTTATAATCAGCAGGAACATTGTCGTTGAATACATAACCGATAATAACAATATCCGGCTTCAGATCGTCGACAAGCGTCGTTTTTGTCAGCCAGTCAAATTCATCGTATGCGTTTCCTCCCGCAAAGCCGACTCCGTATACCCGGCAATTGTAACCCTGCTGACGCAGATCATTTTCAACCAGTCGCCAGAACAGCTCGTTACGATTAAGACATGAAGCGCCCCATACGAAAGAATCGCCCAGAACAACTATATTCACGGTGTTTTCGTCATAGCTGTTATCGGTGGGGAGGTTTTTTATCAGAGGATATGCGTTGTCCTCGTGTTCAATTTGTATACCGTTGGATGTAGTAAAGTCTGATATTGTATTATAAAAGTATTTTGTTGAAAAAAGCTCTTCCACAGACGACTTTTCAAAGCCCATCGTCCAAAGCCTATGAAAATCAACTGTCTGATTTGTTTCGGAAGAAAGTTCAAACCTTCCTTTGAAACCGAGATATAATTCCGTTGCTGCAATAATGAAAACAGAAACCACAACGACAATTATCAGATTTCTGATAGAAATTTTTATTCGAGAAGAATTTTTATCGTTATTTTCCATTTCGCATTCTCCTGTTATTGTAAAAAGCATGATTCGTATATATACATATTATCAAATTTTCGCCATTCTTGTCAACAGAATCAGCACCGGTATTTTTCGAATAAATAAATTTTAAAAGATAACAGGACTTGACATAGTTTTGAAGCAAGCTTCAAAACTCTATGGCTCGACGACCGCCTTTGGCAGTACCCGTCTCGCCGCTCCTCGCTAAAAACAGTTCACCGAACTGTTTTCTGAACGCTCGGACCTTCACAGGTCCAAGTCCTGTAACATATTACATTATGAAATCCCACATACCTAAAGGTATGCAGGATTTCATGGTGCGGATAACAGGACTTGAACCTGCACCGAGTTGCCCCGACTAGAACCTGAATCTAGCGCGTCTGCCAATTCCGCCATATCCGCAAATACAGTATTAAATTTTCCTCTGTTTTTACACGGCGAGGAAACCGAGGCGAAGCTTACTTTCAAAATGATCTACTGTTGGGCTTGATTCGCATTTCAGCCGAAAAGAAGTCTCTTTCCCGACTGCTGAAATATTATAAATCAAAAGGTGCAATATGTCAAGACTTTGAAGAAAAATAATAGCTCGTCACATCAAAAAGTCACTAAAAAGAGCTGTCGGAATATTATGTTCATAGGACTTGTGCAGGTGATTAGATGAAAAAAATACTGATTGTCCCGTCTGACAAAAGGCAGGAATACATCTTTAAATATTTTCAAGACAGGGGATATTTGTGCGAGAAATTGTCCGACGAAAGCAAAATGTCCTCTGCCGATGCGGTTGTTTTGCCGATTCCGAGTGAAAATGACTGTAAGATAAAATCGACAGATTTTTCAAGCGCTGACTTTGTCGAAATGCTGACGGAAAAATGTGTTGTGTTTGGCTTTTGCATGGAAAATACCGTTCTTGAAAGAGAATTGAAAAAACGAAACATCACATTTTTTGATGTATATAAAAGCGATCGGCTTGCTACTCAAAATGCCTATGCAACAGCACAAGGCGTGCTTGGTCACATCTTGAACGACACAGGAAAGCTTTTGAACGAAATGAAAATTCTGCTTTCAGGTTACGGCAAAACAGGTAGAGCCATTTGCAAAATACTCTGTTTGAACAAAGTTGATGTGACTGTTTTAGCAAGGCGCGAAGAATACAGAAACGAACTGAAAAAAAGAAACATCAAGAGCTTTTCCTACGACGAGGAATTGGGTGAACAATATGATTATATTATCAATACCGTCGCCGCAAAAGTGCTTGACAGGCATATCATGAAAACCCTTGGCAAAGACGGAAAAATACTTGAAATTGCCTCAAGTCCGTATGGTTTTGACTTTGACGAGGCAAATAAAATCGGACTGACCTATGAGATCCTGCCGTCTCTGCCGTCAAAGGCAGCTCCTGAATCGGCGGGCAGATTCACAGCGCAGGCCATTGAGATGTTGATCGAAAAAAATATTGAGGAGGGGGAAATATGGAAGTGCTGAAAGTGGGCTTTGCAATGTGCGGATCGTTTTGCACATTTACTTCGGTTATTCCGCAAATCGAAGCCCTCGTAAAAAACGGTAAAACGGAAGTTTTGCCGATAATGAGCTCGGCAGCTTATTCAACGGATACAAGATTCGGCAAATCTTCACAGTTTGTTGAGCAAATTGAACAAATTACAAATAATACCGTCATACACACAATTGGCTCGGCAGAGCCTATCGGACCGAAAAAACTGCTTGATGTGCTGATCATCGCGCCGTGTACGGGAAACACTTTGGCAAAACTTGCAAACGGTATAACGGATTCACCGGTCACTCTGGCAGCAAAGGCGCACCTTAGAAATCAGCGTCCCGTTGTAATAGCTGTTTCCACAAACGACGCGCTCTCGTCCAGCGCAAAGAATATCGGTCAGTTGATGAACTGTAAAAACATTTTCTTTGTTCCGATGAAGCAGGACGATTGTATAAACAAGCCAAATTCGGTAGTGGCTGATTTTTCACTTATCGAAATGACCATGCAGACAGCGCTTGAAAACCGTCAGCTACAGCCGGTATACATTTGATAATTATAGTGGAAAGCCTCATTCTGAGACACAGAATGAGGACTTTCTTATTGATTTGGCACTTGCGTTCCTGCAACATTGACAGTATAGTTATCTTTGTATATCAGGTCGGCTATCTTCACAAACTCATAACCATCGCTTTGAAGCTTTTCGATAATCATCGGCAAAGCTTCGGGAGTGTGAAGCGCAGCATTGTGAAACAGAACTATTGAGCCGCATCCGACTTTAGAGACAACTTTGTTGTAAATTGTCTGAGCGTCGTATTCTTTCCAGTCAAGAGAGTCCACATCCCATTGTATCGGGTACATTTTCATGCCGCATATCGTTTCAATTACGGTATTGTTGTAGTCGCCGTACGGCGCACGCAGAAGCGTCGGACGCACACCTGTCAGCTTTTCGACTTTATCGCTGCAGTTTTCGATTTGAGCAATGATCTCCTGCTTGGAAATTTCAGTCAGGTGCGGATGAGTATCCGAGTGATTTTGTATGCTGTGACCGGCTTTTGCAAGAGCCTTTACGCTTTCAGGGTATTTGTCGACCCATTCACCTACGACGAAGAATGTTGCTTTTATGCCGTATTTGTCCATGATGTCGATCAGATTCTGCGTGTCCTCGTTTCCCCATGCCGCATCGAAGCTGATGGCGACCTTTTTTTCGTCTGTCTGCACATTGTATATCGGAACAAGCCTGCTTTGCGAAATCGTCGAAACGCTGAGAGCTTTAGCCGAAAGAATCGCAGCCGTGATCACCCCGACAAGCACAAACGATAAAACGGCGATTTTCTTTTTTGTGAGAATTAAAACTTTCACTTTTCCACCTCCGATAAAATATATGCACTTGTGAAAAAATAAAGTCCGATTATTTTGACGAGTAAGATATGACTTGATTTTCTTTTTCTTACATGGTATATTTTAAAGCAGAAAAACGATTACTTTGATTTCGGAGATGAGATTTTGAGTTTTTATATCAGACCGATGGAAGAAAGAGATAAAGGATCGGTTATTGGGATGATGAAGGTATTTTATTCTTCCGAGGCAGTGTACACTAACGGATCTAAAGAGGTTTTTGAATCGGACTTTAAAAGCTGCGTCAGCGAAAACCCTTTTGCAGAGGGATTTGTTTTCGAAGAAGGTGAAAATCTGCTTGGATATGCAATGGTTGCAAAGAGCTTTTCGACCGAATTTGGAAAGCAGTGTATATGGCTTGAAGATATTTTTGTCAAAGCGGAGCATAGAGGCAAGGGTGTCGGAAGCGCCTTTTTGGAATTTGCCGAAAGCAGGTACCCCGACGCTGTCTTAAGGCTTGAAATCGAGCCGGAAAATGAATCTGCGATCAGGCTTTATCAAAAGTCAGGCTTTGATTTTCTGCCGTATTCGGAAATGATAAAACCACTTTAATATATATAACAAAAAGGTTGGCAAAAACAAGCCAACCTTTTTTCGATGTTAAAAAAATCTAAATCACACAAATAACCTTTTGTCTACAGAATTTGTCAGCCTTTCAAACAGCTCTGCTGCAAGCAGGGTGCAAACGAAGCAGACGAGTATATAAATGTAGGCGTTAGAAAAGATCAGCGGGATCTTTTTGAAAATCATCATGGGTATTCTCTGAAGAATGTAAATTGAAAATACCCGTTTTCCAAAGTAGCTCAATAGGTCGTTTCCTATTTTGATCTTCATTGAAAGAAGTACAATCAGCAATGTAAAAAGAATAGCCCATAGAGAGTGGGGGAGGGTTTTTACATGGCGTGACAGGCTCAAAAAAGAAAATGAAACGAAAACTGCCGCGACAATAGATATATATATCAAACTGTCTTTCATTACGACTTTTTCGATTTTCTCCTTGAAAACGCCGAAAACCATGCCGAGTCCGTAGCAGGCTAAGGTGTTGTAGAAGTAAGCTGGCTGCCTTACTGCAAACATCAGCGCAATGAAGCCAAAAATCAGCGCAAGCGACAAAACGAGCGACGGATAAATTTTTCCTTTGAAAATCGTGAACGATATGTACACTATGATGTAAAGAGCCATTATCGCAAAAATGTACCAATTGCTGTTGCCGACGCTGCTCCAGCCGACGAAAGAAAGCAGAATATCAAGCGGCTTCATGTCGTTTTTCAATAAAAGATTTACGGCTATAAAAACCACAACTGCCATATCAAAATGCAAAAGCACTTTCAAAAGCCGGTTTTTCGGTATAGCTTTAACATAAGGCATTCCCTTTGACATGATCGAACGCATTATTCCGAAGCCGGAATAAAACAAAAATGCAGTCACTACAAGCTGACCCATGTTTTCGCCAAAGGTAAGATACGGCTTGTCGAAAACACCGGGTGAAAGCTTAGCCTGATCGCACGCGTGCTTTAAAAAGACAAGCAGGACGAATATGCCGTTTATTGCATTAGTGCTGTCTTTTGAAAGATAGCCGGTGTTGAATTTATTGTAGCCTGAGTATTTTGCTCCGGCAAACGATACGGCAAAAATCGCCAGAAGAAAGAATATCATAATTAGCTTTTCAGCGTGATTTCACGCTATCCTTTCGCTCTCATTTTATACACTGCAACAAGGTCTTCGTGCTTTTCAACAAGCTCGTATTTATTTAAATCAAGCGCCATTTCTGCGTTTTTCTCCTGAGCATATCTCAGGTCAAAAACAATGTAGTCGGTGACCTTGTCGGTATATTCGTTTTCGTAAATATCCTCACGGTTTGCAAGATACGGCACATAAAACGCCGGAGCTGAAACGGAAACATCGTCGGGTATTTTGTCAAGAGTTTCCGAAATAAGCTCATATTTTTCAGTTGAATCAAAATACTTTTCGACATAATATGTCTTAGGCAAGACGAAAGAGCAGTAGCAAAGCAATGTTACAAACAGGCAGCAGCAGACAGCTTTTTTCTTTGTTTTTTCGGAAAGCTCGCCTGCGTTGATGACGCTGAGGTAAGTCAAAAGCGGAACAACGCCGAAAAGATATTGGAAATAAATTGAATGCTGATACTCGTAAGACGGCATCAAATTCATAAGCACAAACGGTCCGAGGAGAATAAAACGGGAATACTTTTTCGTCACAAACGGCAAAAACAGAAACGGAATCATGACCTGCAAAATAAACGCAAGCTTTTCGGAGCTTATACAGTTTTTTATCACAAATATCGGGTCGAGAATGATCGTCGATGCCATGCTGATCAGACCGAGCCTTTCATCTGTGATGAAATCTTTAAACCTGTTTGTCATTGCGCCGAAGCCGAATTTGTTGATAAAATATA
>JAFSTS010000308.1 GCA_017445685.1 Clostridia bacterium
GATTGTCTGCTTGATCGGTATTTGTTTTTTGTGTTCTTGCGGAAAAGCGAAAGAACCGGATTTCGGACTTATGCAGCAAAAATTTATCGAAAGCCGGTTGACCTACAAAAACAAACGAACCGACAATTCAAAAGAAATAGCAGAAGCAAAGCAAAAGATTTCCGACGCAAAAGAACAATTCAAAGATGATCCGGGCCTTTTGAAATCCTTCATGGAAACATATCAGCTATTGATAAAAACATATCAGCTAGTCGAAGAAACAAATAAAAAAACCGCAGCAGAATCCCCAGAACAGATACGCAAGGCGGCATTTGTGGAAATACATATTCAATATGCCGCTTTGCAGGATTCTGCCGCACGAAAAGAGTTTATGAAAATGATAAATGATCCGGATGTTTTTCAAGGACAAGGCGCTCAAAGCGTTTTAATAATGAAATATCCCGCTTATGTAAAAGAGGTGAACAGCAAAGAATACGCACAGAGAGTAAACAACTTAACTAAGGATTTGAATTTGAAGTTCCAAGTCGGAGTGTTGACATACGACAACGTTTCAGACCTTGAAAAAGCCTACGATATCGTGAAAAATTTGTATTGATATTTTCAATTTTTCACCCTCCCCGCCGTCCTCCCACCACGCAGGACGGCATATTTTTTGAAAAAATTTCCGTTTTTTTCTTTTTACGGCTTGAAAACCTATAAATGTAGGTTATATTACCAGTATTCAGGCAAAGAAAGGAGGAAAATGCAAGACCGAAAATCCAAAATCGATTTGACCGGACTGGAGTTTTGTCCGACCTGTGGACATAAGCTCACCAAGAAAAAAACGAAAACGGAAAAAGCCTCAAAGGCCAGCAGAGAAAATGGAAAAAAAGGAGGACGCCCCAGAAAGGAAAAATAAAAAAGTGCCAGCCGGATGCAAGAACATCCGACCGGCGAAACCGAAAGAGAAACTGTAACCCTCGGCAACAATAATATATACCATGCCGGGGAAAATTCAAGGAGGAAATCATGAAAAATTCAATCGCAGCCCCGAAAATGGAAAACTCGAACCTCAATCCGGATGAAATCTATAACGATTTTCTCGACAATATCATGGAACGTGCCGACGAGACCGTCAGCGTCCTGGCCGACAAGATCGCGGAGGAAACCGATTCCGCAAAGATTCTCGAATTGCAGAAGGAACTCAAGCGCGCCCGCCGCAAATGGAGCGTCCTTAACCGGCTGCGGGACGGGATCCGGCCCCTGGCAATGGAAGAGATTATTTCCTCTGTCGCGGAACCGCAAGTCATGGAGGAACTGAAAACGACCATGGAGATGGTGATCGATCTCCGGGAAACTCTCGGCCTGGTCGAAAGAGATCTCGCGGAGCGCAGCCATGAATGAATTGACCGTCTTCAAGTTCCGCGATTCTTTCCCGGTCCGGGTCAGCGACCGCGAAGGAAATCCCTGGTTTGTCGCCGCCGACGTCTGCAAAGCTCTGGAAATCATCAATCCACGTAAGGCTGTAACCCATCTTGACGATGACGAACACACTACCGTAACTTTTAGTGACGGTCGGCCCGGACACGGCGCACAAAAAGTCAACATCATATCCGAATCCGGCCTGTATGCTCTGATCATCCGGAGCAACAAGCCGGCGGCGCGGGAGTTCCGGAAATGGATCACCGCCGAAGTCCTGCCGGCGATCCGGAGAAACGGCGCCTATGCCATGCCGCAGCTGGAAATTTCCGATCCGGAAGACGACCACGCCAAGCGCAGCGCCGCCGAACTGGTCGAACAGACCAACCGCCGCCTGGCCGCCGGCGAAAATATCCCTCCACACGTCCTGCAGTATGTTTCCAACATCGCCCGCGTCGCTTCCGGCGTATGGTATCGGGACAACTTCGGGGTCGACGGCCACGCCCGGAAACTTTTGTCCGGCGAATTCGTCCCGCTTCTCCCGAATTTCACCCAGGAAGAAGACCGGGTCGCCAGACGGATTTTGAAGGTCGTCCGGAAATACGGCAAATGCTGCATGCGTGATATTTCTCATCATTGTTCAAATGGGGGTTTTTCAGCAGAAGAACGGATGCGTCTGATCAAAGATTTGGTCAATGCCGGGATTTTGCACGCCGAAGGGATCCCCGGCCAACGCGGAGCCGTTTTCCGTGCTTGATCCCTGAACCACACCCGCCCGGCAGGCACCCCCTGCCGGGCTTTTTTTTGAAAAATACTATTGAATTTTTGCATTTTTGAGTGTATAGTGTAATAAAGATATTTGAAGACAGAAAAAAAAAAATCATAAAAAAATTAAAAAAAGGGCTTGAAATGAAAGACGATTCAGTGTATAGTACCGGCAGAATAGAAAAAAATACCGCCCCCGGCAAGCGTTCATCATGTAAAGATGAGCCAGTAACCGCGGGGCCTTCTTTTTATAAGGTCGCAATTTTTGTTGATGGTGAATTTTTTCTGAAAAGATATTGTTTCTTGACCGGAAAAGATTCAAGCGAAATTGATCCGAAAGATGTTATAAATGTTTTATATTCCATGTGTAATATGCACGCAGCCAGAGTGAAAAGGGAAATATACCGGATATTCTTTTATGATTGCGCTCCATTTCAGAAAAAACTTTTTAATCCGATTTCGATGAAAACGGTTGATTTCGCAAAATCAGATATATGCAAATTCCGGACAAAGTTTCATAATCTTTTGAAAAAAAGCAGAAAATTTGCTTTGCGCCTGGGTAAAATTGCCGATAATGAAAATGAACGATGGACTTTTCGTTCGGGACTGATTATGGATTTGATCCATAAAAAAATATCTATCGATCAGCTGACTCCGGAAGATATTCATCCGAATATCCGGCAAAAAATGGTGGATATGAAGATCGGTATTGATATTGCTACTTTGTCTTTGAAACATTTGGTTGATACAATTATTCTAATTTCTGGCGATGGTGATTTCGTGCCTGCAGCAAAATTGGCAAGAAGGGAAGGAATTGATTTTATTCTTGATCCTATGTATAAACGAGTTCAGTCCGATTTATTTGAACATATTGACGGTCTTCATTCTACATTCAACAGAAAGAATAGAACGCCTGCCGTGACGATAGACCAGGCTCAAGAAAACAAGACGGAATAAATATATTTTTCCGGATAAAAATCCCGGCAAAGTCTTCTTGCCGGGTACACCACACCCAAACCGGCCCGACGGACCGGCTGAAAAACTGAAGCTGTATTAATTGTCCCCGCAAATGGCTCCCAATATGGCGGTATCGTCATCTTTTGCGGCAGACTGATTTTTTTTCTTTGGACATTCAGGCTGCGGCGACTTCGCAAAACATAAGCATAGAAACAATAAAATTGTTCCGAGCAGTCCTTTCCATCCATACATAAGGCTGAAAAAAATAGCACACAAGATAAAACCGTAAGCTCGATTTTTCATGTCGTAACTCCTTTTTTTCTGCATCCTTCACGTAATATACATCTGATTTTTAGCTTTTCAAGTAAAAATTTCAAAAAAATGACCCCAACATATTTTCCCCGGCGAAACCGAATCCATCCTGGAAGTCTCCGGCAGAGCATTTTTCCGATTTTTAATCTTCGGCGTATATATCTAAGAAAGAAAAAAATCAGAGGAGAGCGGAAATATGTCTATTCAATCAATAGCCGCCGGAACGGCATTTATCAAATTGA
>JAFSTS010000309.1 GCA_017445685.1 Clostridia bacterium
CCATTAAAAGTGCCGGAAGCTTCTGCATTCCAAAGAAGTAGAGCGCATGCCTGTTACCGCCAAAGGTCGGAATTTTTGTGCCGATCAGATCAAACAGAATAACGCTTGAAAAGGTCAGCGCATGAAGAATGAAAAAAATCAAAAACGCTTTTTTCGATGAAATTTTCGTAATATCGAAATGAAGCTTCAAATATCCGCCGATACAGTAAACAAGTATGAACCAAATAAGGTCGTTGCTTTGAAATTTGTTGATAAGGATCGTCGGAATTACGCTCCAGCACACAACTCCGAGCACGATAAACTTCTGATATGATGCTTTGTCAAGGCTGTGTAAAAATCTGTTTATAAAAGGATGCAAAAGATACATCACAAAATATGAGCTTGCAAACCACCATTGATTTGAATTGATCGGGAAAATCCTTGCAGCAAGAGCTTTTATGCTGAAAGGCGCTGCTCCCGTGGCAACATAAATGAGAAATATCACAATTGAATATGTAAAAATCTGAAGCCACATTTTCAAAACCTTGCTGACTTTAAGCTTTTTGGAATCCACAAGAAAATAACCTGAAATCAGAACAAGAACGCTCATGCAGATTTTAACGAATGTTCTGATATATTGAGTCCAAAGCTTGTTGCCGAGGATGACATCAGTTGAAAAAGTGAATCCGCCGTGAACGGAAAAATGCGAGGTCACGACGATGAACATTATGATGATTCGAAGCAATTCTATGTTTGATTGCCGTTTTTCAGAGGTGTTAAGCGGTTTAAGCTCAGACATAACCTGCCTCCTTAAAATTTATGCTTATATGATACCATACGGCGACAAAAATCGCAACATATTTTTGCAGCGAAAAACCGCATCGTTTAGGATGCGGCATGGAGCTTTAAATAGAATTTATGATTTCAACTATCATTTTTACATTTGTCTCAGGCGTGAATTTTTGAGCTTTGATTACGCACTGCTTTTTCATTTCGTCTATTTTGTCCGGGTTTTCAATTGCGTTTTCGATAAGTCTGACAAGATTGTCAACACCAATTTCGATCAGATATCCGTCTACCGAGTCAGTTACGATATCACAGCCGCCTTTCCAGTCGTAAGCAATAACAGGGATCCCCGCTGCGTAAGCGTCGATAATACTTCCCGGCTGACATTCAGCGTAATATTTTGTGGGAAACAGCAGCATGAAATAGTCTTTAAGCGTGTCAACTGTTTTGTCATATTCGCTGATTCCCTTATATTTTATGTTTTTGGGAAAAGCTTTTTTCAATTCTTCAAATCTTTCCTCGTAAACACTTTCAACCGAGCCGTAAATATCGAGTGAAATTTTGTCTTTGCCGTATTTTTCGCTGACGATCTTTATGGCTTGTACAGCGTCCTCAATACCTTTTTCTTCCATAACTCTTGCAAAATAGCAAAACTCAAATCTATCCTTGTTTCTATCGGGAAATTCATTAAGGATATTGAGCCTTTTGAAGTTCGGCACTACATAGAGGTTTTTTACGCCAAGACAATCAAGCTCATCGTTAAGACAGTTTGTCTCACATAAAATAGCGTCAAATTTGTTAAGCGGCGGAATAAACTGCTTGTGACTTTCAAGAAATTCAGAAAGCCATCCGCCTATGACCAGGTAGACAAGCTTGCACTTTCCTTTTCCTCTCAAAAAGGGGAGAAGCTTCGAAAAAACCTGAAAACCGTTGTAATCGGGCATCATGATAATGCAGTCGCTTTTTATGAA
>JAFSTS010000310.1 GCA_017445685.1 Clostridia bacterium
CCGTAGGAGTTGCCGTCCTTGTCCTTGCGCTTGTAGATCTGAGCCAGAGTACTTTCCATAAACGCGGACGACGCGCCGATTATGCACATCAGCCACATCCAAAAACAAGCGCCGGGACCGCCGAGACATATAGCGGTCGACACACCGACTATGTTTCCTGTTCCGACGCGCGAAGCAGTTGAAACCATAAGCGCCTGAAACGAAGAAACCTTTTGCTTGCCCTGAGGCTTTTCAACGATGAGCTTGCAGGCGTCTGCAAATCTTCTGATTTGAACAAATCTCGTTCTGAAAGTAAAGAAAAGTCCGCCCAAGGCAAGAGCGATGATCAGGACAGGGTAATACATATATGTATCGACCTGATTGAAGAAGTTAAAAACTTTGTCAAGTATGTTTTCCAAAAAAGCGCATCCTTAGATTTTATTAGTAAAAGATTACCTCTTACCAATAAATTGTATCTTTAAAAAGAAAAAATGTCAAGAAAAATATACTTTTGCTTGCAAAATATGTGTAATATGTTGTAAAATGAAAAATAACAGGGAGTGATGACTTTGCAAGAGAAAAAGAATATGATATTTTTTCCGCTTGCCACAATAGGCAGAGATATGTGCGGCCAGCTTTTTTCAATGGCGGTTTTAAACTATATACTCTTCACAAAAAACCTTTCGGTTTCACAGTTTTCGGCAGTTTCGTTTATTATCGTTGCAGCAAGACTGTTTGATGCGTTCAACGATCCTTTCATGGGAACTCTTATTGATCATACAAAAACAAGTATAGGCAAGTTTAAGCCGTGGATAATTGCCGGCGTAATATCAACATCGCTCGTCGTTTACTTTGCGTTTGCAAACAGCTTTACGGGCTGGAGCTTCGTCGGATTCTTTGCTTTGATATATTTTTTATTCAGCATTTGTTTTACAATGAACGATGTATCTTACTGGGGCATGATACCGTCACTCTCGTCCGACCCTGAAAAAAGGGATAAATATACTTCAAGAACAGTCTTCACCTCCGGCATGGGCGCGGCGTTTGTAACTGTTCTTGTGCCGTTTCTCACGGCAGGAGATCATGTTATCGGCGGAAACGCAGTCACAGCATACAAAATTCTTGCTATAGTGGCGTGTGCAGCTTCACCGATAACGATGCTGCTTCTTTGTTTTGTCAAAGAGAACAGAGGAGACGGCAGCGTTTCCAAGGACAAAATCTCCGTTTTGGGAATTTTCAGAACCGTATTTCGAAACGATCAGCTCAAATGGATATCACTTGTATTCTTTATCGGACAGCTTGGAACAGCTCCGATTTTGAACGGTCTGGGAACAACTTATGTCTATTTTGAATTTGGATATAACGGTCTTCTTGCAACCTTTTTTGTAATTGTCGGAATGTCAAGCACCGTATTTCTTATGCTTATTTATCCGTCTCTTGCAAAAAAATATTCCAGAAGAAAGCTTGTTGATAAGTCGATTATTTTTATGTCGTCAGGATATTTATGGATGCTTTTGAGCGGATTGCTGCTTCCTCATTCAAGCATTGTAAAATTTATTTTTATCGTCATCGGTCTTGCGATTGCAAATATCGGCTCGTACTGCGTTTATCTGATATGTATGATATGCATTTCAAACTCTATTGAATATAACGAGTACAAGTTCGGCTCCCGTGAAGACGGGGTAATCACATCGGTCAGACCGTTTTTGACTAAGCTTTCAAATTCCTTTGTGATGCTGATGACATCTGTGCTTTATATGATGATAGGTGTAACTAAAATCACAAACTTGATTTCCGATGTTGAAAATCAGGCTTCGTCAGGCGCTATAGACGCAGCTGAAAAATCGAATTTGATTTTGTCAGCCCTTGAAAATGTCAAACAATCTCAAACCTTCGGACTGCTTGTTGCAATGACCCTGATCGCTTTGGTGATGGGCGTTGTGTCGTGTATCATTTTCAGAAAGAAATATACGCTTGATGAAGAGGAGTACCTTCGAATTACTAATGAACTTGAAACGAAAAAACAGCTTCATAATTGACATACTGCTTTGCTTATGTTAAAATTACGAATCATTATCCATATTCAATTTCAGGGAGAGAAATATGCTTTTTAATTCACTTTCCTATGCGATCTTTCTGCCTATCGTGTTTGCGCTTTTCTGGCTGACGCCGAAAAGATTCAGATGGGCTGTTTTGCTTGCCGCCAGCTACTATTTCTATATGAGCTGGGGCATAAAATACTGTATATGGATAGCTCTCACAACGGCTGTATCTTACTTTTGCGCAAGGCTTATTGAAAAGAGCGACGACAAAAGAAAAAAGCTTTTTCTGGTTTTGCCGATCATCTTTATAATGGGCACGCTTGTTGTGTTTAAATATTTCAACTTTTTCAGCAGGTCATTAACAAATTTACTAAGTATGTTTTCCTTGCCGGTCGGTGAATTTACGCTGAATCTTGTAATGCCTCTTGGAATTTCTTTTTATTCTTTCCAGTCTGTAGGATATCTTGCGGATGTTTATAGCGGCAAAACTTCCGCTCAAAAGCATTTCGGAAAATATGCTCTGTTCGTTTCGTTCTTTCCTCATGTTTTGTCGGGACCAATCGGCAGGGCAGACAAGCTTATGCCGCAGTTTGAATGTGAAAAGAAATTTGATTTCGATCAGGCTGCTTATGGAATAAGACAGCTTGTTTGGGGTCTTTTTAAAAAAATTGTCGTTTCGTCACTTTGCGCCGGGATCGTTGACGAAGTTTACAACTCAATCGGAAATCAAAAAGGATTCGTTCTTATATGCGCGACGGTTTTTTACGCTTTCCAGATTTATTGTGATTTTTCCGGCTATTCCGATATTGCAATCGGCTCGGCAAAGCTTTTGGGTATTGACCTTATGACAAACTTCAAAACGCCTTATATGTCGCAGTCTATCAAGGAATTTTGGAGCAGATGGCATATTTCACTCTCCACATGGTTCAGAGATTATATCTATATTCCGCTTGGCGGCAGCAGAAAAGGCAATTTTAAATATATTTGCAATATCTTA
>JAFSTS010000311.1 GCA_017445685.1 Clostridia bacterium
AAATTTCCAATGAGTTCGAAAAAAGAAATATTCCATGGGCTCATGTTTTTGGGAATCATGACGCTGAAAGCGGATATGAAGTACGCGACCAGCAGGAAGTTTACGAATCTTTTGAATGGTGCGTTTCCAAAAGAGGCGACGAAGATATACACGGAACAGGTAACTATGTTCTGCCTGTACGGTCGTCTACTGACGATACCATTGTATATAATGTCTGGGGACTTGACAGTCATCGCAATATTTTTCAGTTTGTTGAGGAAGGCGGAGTAAAATATGATGACTGGAGCGTAATGGTTTCAGATCCGCTTTATCCTTGCCAGAAATATGACAGTCTTAGATTCGATCAGTTGATGTGGTACTGGAATACTTCTATTCAACTTGAAAAATATTCAGGTAAAAAAATTCCGGGAATGATGTTTTTCCATACTCCAACACCGGAATTTGTTACGCTTTATAAAAATGTTGCAGAGACAAAATATCGCGGAAACAGGAGAGAAGCCGTAGGCTGCGGGCCGGTCAACACAGGCGTTTTTGCAACTGTTTTTCAGCGTGGAGATGTAAAAACTATCGTCTGCGGTCACGATCATATCAATGATTTTCAGGGCGAATATCTTGGCTTAACTCTTGCAATGGACGGGGGACTTAACTATGACTGCTATTGTGATGACGATCTTCGAGGCGGCAGAATCGTAGATGTTGATGAAAACGATCCGTGGAACGTTAAGACATTTATGGTGCGATCAAAAGATTATGTAAAGGATTATCCTGTCGGAAATTATTAAAAATTGTTATAAGTTGTTGTTTTTGTTGTTGACGAAAATATAAAAAAATGATATCATTATCTAAATGTATATTTGGGGTGATATTATGAGTTTTTCGGATTTGGGAGTCTGGCTTGGCGATATATCTCTTGCAGAGGTTAATCACTATACGAAAGACCCCGTTAAAGCTCAAAAAAACACATTAAAGAAAATTGTAAAAAGAAGCAGGAACAGTGAAATAGGCAAAAAATTCGATTTCAAAAATATACATTCAATCGATGATTACCGCGCTAAAGTTCCGCTTTCAAAATATGTCGACTATGAAAACTATGTCGACCGTATGATTGAAAATAAAGAAAAGAACCTGATGTACACGGGCGCTAATGTCCGCTATTGCTCTTCTTCGGGCAGTGTCGGCAAGCCCAAAATTCTTCCAAAGGGAGTAAAAGATCTTTGGAATATGCAGTGCATCGGGTTTTCGTGTTCTGTAGCAACTGCTGCTCATGATATCAAGAAAAAATATAATAAAAAGCTTCCGCCTCAGATGGGTCCTCTCGTTCTTATTCTTACAGGTCACGATCTACCTGACGGCAAACAGTGCAACGGCGCAGGACAGGTACCGCTGACATATTTGAAACCGATTACAAAGTTTTTTTGCACTTCACCCGTTTCCTTGCTTTACCCGGAACACGAGGAGCTTATAGACACATCTTATCTTCAGCTTCGTTTTGCGCTTGAGAACAGAGATGTAAGCTACCTTGGCTCAATGGTCGTCACTCTTCTTACGACGATGTTTGACTATCTTGAGGAAAACTGGCAGATGCTTTGTGATGATATTGAAAAAGGTATCATCAATCCCAACGTCAAAATCACTCCCGATTTACAAAAAGAGTACGCAAAAAAGTTTAAGCCCAATAAAGCGAGAGCAGATGAGCTTCGAAAAGAATTTGAAAAAGGCTTTGACGAGCCTATAGCTCCGAGAATATGGCCGAAACTCACGTGGGCATACGGAATGATCGGCTCAAACCTTCAGGTTTACGTTAAGAAGCTTCGTAAGCATATAGGCTTTGATGTGCCGCTTCATAACATGGGATATGCTGCTGCCGAGGGCTATTTTGCAATGCCGACAGAGCTTGATGTTGATGATGGGGTTTTACTTCCGCACTGTATTTTCTTTGAGTTTATTCCTGTTGATGACGAGGATGATGCACAGGAAGATGAGCAAGGTGAAATCAAAACTCTTCTTATTGATGAACTTGAAGTCGGAAAAAAATACGAAATAGTTGTTTCTAATTTTTCAGGTCTTTACAGATACAGGATGGAGGATATCGTCAAGGTAACAGGATTTTATAACAATACTCCGCGAATCGAACTTCTTTATCGTAGAAATCTTAGCATGAATGTTGCCAACGAAAAGACAACGACTCAAATGGTCGATTTTGCCGCAAAAGATACTTCAAGCGATATGGGAATAGATTTTGTCGGTCATACTTTTTATCCTGATTTTTCAACAACTCCGCCGAGATACTGTATGTTTGTTGAAACAAAGGACGATATAGATGAAGCTCAACGTCAGCAGATGATCGACATTCTTGACAAAAAGCTTGAAGAAATAAATGAAAAGTATTTCAAATATCGCCGCTGGGGAATGTTAAACAGACCAGAAGTGATTCTTTTGAAGAAAAAAACTTATTGGGATTACCGTGAGTCACTCAGAGGCAGGGGAGTTGTTCTCAACCAGATCAAGCCTGTTACGGTTATAAATTCCGAAGAAAGAAAAGAATTCTTCTTCTCTCATGCCGAAACGGTCGATTCCGAAACGATCAAACAATGGAAAGATAATAAATAATATTTAAAACATAAATTCAAAGGAGAGGAATTATGAAAAAAGTATTGTGCGTTTTATTGTCAGTAAGCATACTTGTTGCTTCATTTGCCGCCTTGTCTTCAACAGTTTATGCAGACGCTCTCAGAGACAGCTACGGCACAGTTTATCCGACAATATATGTCGGCGGTCAGGGTCAGCAGATTAACGATGCTCAGGGAAATCAGCTTTATCCGTTTGATTTGTCGGATGCTTTCAGTCAGGCAACAAGCGAGCTTTTGCCTGAATATAAAGATGCATTGCTGACTCAGGATTGGGATGAATTTCTCGATTCGGCGTATGAAATCTTTGCTCCTGCAATAGGAACGATCGCTCTTGACGAAAACGGCGATGTATCCGACGGCTCGACGAATGAATGGACTTGGTCAAGAGACGAACTTAATCCCAATAAAGTCAACGGTCTTTATCCTGTTCACAGGTATCATTTCCAGTATGACTGGAGAGTTGACCCCTTCGTAACAGCGAGAAAGCTTCATCAGTATATTGAGGATGTTTTATATGTTACAGGCGCAGAAAAGGTTGAGCTTATCGGAAGATGCCTCGGCGCAGGAATCGCAAATGCTTATCTTTATCTTTACGATGGTGAATACATTGACAGTTATCTTCAATATGCTTCCTCGGCTCAGGGCGCTCTGATTATAGATAAGCTCTATAGCGGTCAACTCGGACTTGACCCTGATTTGATAGAGAACTATATGATAGATAATTACTTTGGTCTTGATGAAGAATTAAACGATTTCATTGTTTCACTCATTACGATTCTTAATAAAACTTACGGTCTTGATTTGCTTTGCCACCTGTTTAATAAGACCTACAGCGAAATTTATATGGATATAATTCCTCGCCTGATGGGTGAGACTTTCGGTACTTTCCCCGGTTATTGGAGCATGGTCAGCGACCGTGACAATTGTTATGAGGAGGCAAAGAGAGTTCTTCTTTACAGCAGAGGATATACGGAGGATTCTATTCTTGTCAAGAGAATTGACAACTATCACTATAATGTTCAGCAAAAAGTCGGAGAACTTTTCGACAGACTTGAGAAGGAAAAAGGTATCAACTTTGCAAACATAACAAATTACGGCTTCTCTCCAATACCGTTTTTGAAAAATGTTGACGTTCTCAACGATGAAACCTGCTCTGTCAC
>JAFSTS010000312.1 GCA_017445685.1 Clostridia bacterium
GTTTTACCTGCGGATAACAATCATTTTGACTTTTGTTAAACTGCGCGAAAAACAATATAACTCGCCTAAGGCGAATATATAACTGAAAGAGCCGTGATTTGTTTGAAAAATCACGGCTCTTTCATGGCCTGCCCGAAGGGATTCGAACCCCCGATCTTCAGAATCGGAATCTGCTGCGTAATCCAACTGCGCCACGGGCAGATATAAATTATTTAAAGAAAATATGTTCAACAAGTATTCTTGCTCCGAGAATTATCAAAATCAGACCGCCGATAAATTCAGCCTTGGATTTATACTTTGAGCCAAATTTGTTGCCGATCTTTACGCCAAGGGCTGATAGCAGAAATGTTGTTACTCCAATGACGCAAACACAGAAAATCAGGCGTTTTATTCCAATCCCAAGCGTCGCAAGGGGAGCTACGCCGACAGCCAGAGCGTCAATACTAGTCGCTACGGCGAGAGGGAGCATGACAAAAAATGAGAGTGAAGCGTCGGCGTCGTCTTCGTCTTTTGAAAAGGATTCCCTGATCATATTAGCGCCGATGATCGCCAGAAGAATAAACGCGACCCAGTGGTCAAACCTCTCGATATATTTAACAAAAGATGAGCCGAGGAAATAACCTGTCGCAGGCATGAGAGACTGAAAAAGTCCAAACCAAAGTCCGACGATGATACTGCTTTTTATGGAAAACTTTTTTTCGGCAAGTCCTTTACAGACCGCAACTGAAAAGGCGTCGGCGGAAAGACCGAGCGCAAGAAGAAAAATTTCAAGAAAATTCATAGCTTAACTGCACCTGAATCAAAGTTTACTCAGATATTGTATCACAGCCGCACGGTGTTTTCAAGAAAAAATTGTTTTTTAATGAAAAAGTCTTATCTTTCGACACATTTAAAAAATCCAAAAAAAATCTTGTCAAGCCCCCTTGATGAGCAAAGTACGATTATTGGAACAGAGGCAGGACAAGCAGTTGATTTTTAAAAAATATGCGTCTATAATAAAAAGCGTAACAGAACAAATGTTCGGTTACGAAGAAAGAAGGTGAAAAATTGACTGTAACGCCAATGGAAATGGATATCCTCGGCAGAAACGAGGATTACTTCGATGATGGACTCGTTGAGAGCAGAAGGGAATATATTTCGAGAAAACGCAAGGCTGATCTTGTGAAGGTCGTTTCTAAAGTTCTTGAAGAAAAGCTGAGCGACGAAGAGAGAAAGGTTCTTATCGGCATGACTGTTGAAAAAAAGACGGCGGAATACTTTTGCCGCGAGATGAACACAAACTCTTCTTATGTTTACAGGCTTCGCGATAAAGCTGAGAAAAAAGTCCGTGAAATCATGAAATATGTTTTGTTCTATCGAAACACCTGTGAAGATCATACGATATCTCCAATTGAGTTTAAAAGCACGCTGGCTTTGGCTGACGCTTATTTGTCTGACGGAAAGTCCATTGTCCACCGTCTGAGAAAGCTGATGGCGAAGGATTGTATTGATATTGATGTTCTTTACCATACACCGGGACTCAGCAGAAAATCAGTTGATGAGATATTTTATTTCCACCGGCTTCCGAATGCAAAGGAGATTTTGATCTTTTCAGATTTCTTTGGCGCGTCGGCGGATTATTTGTTAAAGGGGGACACGAAATGGAACAAAAATTGACGCTTTCTCAGCTTGGGTATGAATATCTTGCTCAGGCACAGCAGATAGATGAAAAAATTAAAATTTACACACGGAGGTTAAACGACGCTGTAAAATCATTTGATCCTGACGAAATGATAAGACTTCGCCGGCTGCTCAAGCTTTTTTACGAGCAGAGAAGTGAAATGAGATACAACGGAAGACTTCTTATAAACTATTACGAAAAGGAATGAACTATTTGGAAAATATTTACATAACAATGAATGAAAACGGGGAGCTGACTTGTTCAGATCCAAACGGGGGATATATTGAGGAAATGAAGGCGAGACAGCTTGTGATCTCGGTCAGCAGTTTTTTCAGATCCTCCGTTATTTCATATTTTACCATCAGCTTTGAGCCGTATGGTCTCGGCAAAAAAATCGTAACAGACAACATCTACAAAAGCTCAAATACAGGCGATGCAAAATATACTGCGCTGACAGGAACGATCACTTGTCCGATTTATGATTACATCGCTGTTTCTCCGAAGGTTTCCATGCAGATCGACGGCTACGAAACAGATGAAAATGATAATATTTGCGCGATATATAAATCGGGTATACTCGATTTGCATTTTTCGGAGTCCCTTGTCGGAGATAAAATAATTCCCGACACAACAAATGCACAGCAAAAACTTGATGAAAAGATTTCTTCCATGATCAGCGAAGAGCTCAATGCGCTTGTCGTATCTTCTCAGCAGATAGCTAACTCAGCAGTCACTAATGGCAAAATTGCTTCCGGGGCTGTATCCGCTGATAAAATCTCCAACAGTGCAGTTACATCTTTGAAAATTGCCGAAAATGCAGTTATCAATTCAAGAATAGCAGACGGCTCGATATCCGCCGGGAAAATTGCAGACAGTGCCGTTGAGACTTCTAAAATCAAAGGTTATGCCGTCACTGACGCCAAGCTTGCTTCTGAGGCTGTTACAACGGCAAAAATCAAGGATAAAGCTATTCTTTCGGGCAAAATTGCCGACGGACAGGTTAAGACGATAAATATCGCTGACGAAGCCGTCACGGAAGAGAAGCTTGGGAATGCTGCTGTGACAGAGGGAAAGATCAAAAATGCAGCAGTGACAGTCAACAAAATTGCGTCCAATGCCGTAACGACTTCGAAGATAAACGACGGAGCTGTTTTGCGAAACAAGCTCGGAGACGGACAGGTTTCAACCGCAAAGCTTGAAAACGGCGCTGTCACTGAGGACAAGCTATCATCGGGGGCTGTCACAACTGCAAAAATCGGTACGGCTCAGGTGACCGAAGCAAAGCTTTCGACCGAAGTTCAGGAAAAGCTAAATTCAATTCCCGATCTGTCTGAGCTTGATATCGGGTCTTTAAACGATGGTGAGTTTGCTGTTCATTACCCGCTGCAGGGCAAAAAGCTTTCGATCATCGGCGACAGTATTTCGACTTTTGAAGGATACGTTCCGTCGGGATATTCCCATTTTTATCCTCAGCAAAACAATGACATCACTTCCGTCAATCAGACTTGGTGGAAGCAGCTTGCAAACGAAACAAAACTGACTATCCTGAAAAACTGCTCATGGAGCGGCTCGTTTGTCACCAATGACCCCAATAATCCGATATCAACGGCAAAATGCGCAAGCACAGACGCAAGAATAAACGATCTTGCAGACGGAAACACAACGCCTGATATTGTCATCTGTCAGATCGGAGTCAACGATTTCAGATATAATTCAGAAGACAGCGATTCAAGATTGATCCCTCTCGGAAGCTATGACGGAACAACAGTGCTTCCTGCCGAAGCGAATATTTCGACTTTCAGCGAAGCTTACGGCTTAATGCTCAAAAAAGTCATGTCGACTTACCCGAATGCAAAAGTTTACTGCTGCACACTTCTTGAAGCCGGCAGTGTAAGCTTTGACAGCAACGACTCAGGCGAAAAGATTTTTCCCTGCGTCAGAGGTGAGGACGGAGCTTCTCTTGCTTCCTTCAACGACCGTATCAGAACGCTTGCTAAAAACATGGGCGCAAAGCTCATTGATCTGCACGACTGCGGGATCAACTATTGGAATCTTACGACATACACGCACGACAAAGTCCATCCGAATGCCGACGGCGCAAAGCTTCTAAAAGACAAAATCAAGTCTGAGCTTCTCAGCGGAACGATCACCCTTGCAGATGTGTCGGATAACGAGGTTATCCCGTCAAACTATGTGACAACAGACACAGCGCAGACTGTTTCGGGAACAAAAACATTTACCGGCAATAATGGAAATCTGTCCATCGAAAACGGTGAGATAAGCGGAAGTCCGTTGTCAAAAGCAAGTCATATTCAGCCGTCGCAAGTCTCTGTCCACGAATTGGAAGGCAGCAATGCTTCCGACTTAAAGACTCACCATACAAAGCTTGACGGCAAGAACGGATTTGTTCATCAAATATCAGACTTGTCAACGGGCAATGATTTCAGCGGCTCGATGGTAACGAGCGTAAACAACGGCTCGCCGGAAACGAAAATCGTTCTGAAAAAGGGATCGAATCAATCCTGCGAATACAAGCTGCCGGGTTTCTCAGCCGGAGCTTCAAAAACTCTTGTAACAGTTGATGAAATACCGACTGCATTGTCAGATTTGACAGATGACTTGGGCAGCAGCCCGACACACACGCATAGTCAATATTTGACTTCTTACAATGAATTTGTCGTAACATATACCCAGATAAACGGCGCATGGACGGCAGATAAGACATATTCGGAAATGTTGGCGGCATATAACGCCGGGAAGACACTCATGGCAAAAGCAGTATTAAATCAGCAGGGCTTAACAGCTCATTTGGAAATGCGTTTAAATCTGTATATTGAAAACTCTGCGTTTGGTTTCAGCACCTATACTGTAGACATTTTCACAGGTGTTATGACTGTTATTGATATTGCGCACAGTTCCGTTGACGGAGTCGGTATGATAATGACAACATTTAACGGCACGATAAATTAAAAGCAGGGAGTTGAAAAAAATGAGTAACAGCAGTCTCGTTAGTTATACAAAACTGAGCCCGTGTCATTCGGGCAAAAGAACACACAGCATTGACCGTATCACTCCACACTGCGTAGTCGGACAGGCTTCAGTAGAAGGTCTTGGAAGTCTGTTTTCGCAGCAGTCAAGACAGGTTTCCTGCAACTACGGCATAGGAGCAGACGGCAGAGTCGGAATGTATGTTGAAGAAAAAAACAGGTCTTGGTGTTCTTCTTCAAACGCAAACGATCAGAGAGCAGTCACTATAGAATGTGCATCGGACGCAACAGCACCTTACGCGTTCAAGGATGTTGTTTATCAGAAGCTCATTACTTTGTGCGTTGATATCTGCAAGCGAAACGGCAAAACAAAGCTCCTGTGGCTCGGTGACAAGGATAAAACGCTTAACTACACGCCGAAATCTGATGAGATGGTGCTGACCGTCCACAGATGGTTTGCGAACAAGTCGTGTCCCGGTGATTGGATGTATGCAAGGATGGGCGAGCTTGCAACGAAAGTTACAGAAAAACTTGATGAAAAGAAAAGTGACATAACGCTTTTCAAAAAAGACGGCAAGTGGCTTTATATGCCGAATGGTACTGTTGACAAAACATACATCGGACTTGCAAAGAATGAATTTGGCTGGTGGTTTGTAAAGAACGGCACAATCGACTTTACATACACAGGTCTTGCTGAAAACAAGTATGGCTGGTGGTATGTCACAAAAGGCAAGCTTGATACAAGCTTTAGCGGAACGGCAACCGTCAAATCAGGCGCTTGGAAAGTAAAGAACGGAAAAGCCGTTGAATGAAGGTGAGAACATGATAATTCCTGAATTTATTAAATGGCTTGTGCCTTTTGTCTGCGGCGCAGTAATATCGGCGCTTGTAGCACACTTCAAAAAGAAATCAGCTCTTGAGGACGGAGTGCAGTGCCTTTTAAGAGCCGAGATAATCAAAGCGCACGACAAATACACCGAGCGCGGATATTGCCCTGTAGCGATGAAAGAGGCATTGTCCAAAGAGTATAACGCATACCATAACCTCGGCGGAAACGATGTCGCGACAGGTATGTATGAAGAACTTATGAAATTGCCAAAGGAGAAACAAGTATGAAAATTCTGATCTATCCCGTATTAAGAGGATTTATTTTCAACATATTTTTGCCGCTGTGGCATTTAATGATAATGATGGGGGAACTCAAATGAATGAAAAATGGATCAAAGCTGTGGCAGTCAGGGCATTGAAAACCGTTGCGCAGACTGCCGCCGCAATGATAGGAACTTCTGTATTGATGTCAGGTGTGAACTGGACAGCAGTTGTGTCTTCTTCGCTTCTGGCAGGACTTTTGTCTGTGCTGACTTCTGTCGGCGGACTGCCTGAAGTTGATTGAAAAATAAAGCAGTTTTAAACAATTTACCTGTCCTCAAAACTATTGACAAAAAATTGTCAGAGAGATATAATTTAATAGTTAAAGCTAAGAAAGCGCCTGCGGCGCAGCGTCTGTGACGCAGGGTTTCGCTTTCAATTCCGCCATTGCCGTTGCCCGAAGGGCAAAATCGGCGGGCGTTATAAATCTTATTATTTAACAGGAAACGAGCAGTTTCCTATTAAATAAAAAAGCGGGGGTGTCTCTATGGGTAAAAAAATCATCGTTGCCGGCGCAGGTCACGGCGGACTTTCAGCCGCATATACCTTGGCAAAAAACGGCTATGATGTAACCGTCTATGAAAGAAATAAGGAAAAAGACCTTGGCTATGACTGGGGTGATTTCTTTGACATGAAAGCGTTCTCTGCTGCCGGACTCCCTCTTCCGCCAAAAGGTGTTGTGGACAGGATCCCGATAGCTTACTATGCTCCCGATATTTCTATTCCTCCGCTTTACGAGCCGGAACAGACCGGGTTTGAGATGTTCATGCAAAGAAAAGATATCTATAAATATCTTATCAAACATTGTAAATCGGCAGGGGTTAAATTTGTCTTTGGAAAACCCGTTTTGTCAGCGCTGATTTTGGGCGACAGGGTATGCGGAATCAAGACGGAAGACGGTGACATTTACGGCGACCTTGTCATAGACGCCTGCGGATACGATTCTCCCGTAAGGCTTAGTCTGCCGGATTATTTCGGGACAGAAAAGCAGTATGACAAAGAGGCGGACTGCCTTTATGTATACCGCGGAATATACAAGAGAAACGATGAATGTGACGACGGACCGCAGTACAAGGTTTTTCTGGAATTTGACGAAAACGAAAGCGTCGGTATGAGATGGCTTATTACTTACGATGATCATGTCGATATCCTTATCGGAAAGCTGTATGACTTCGGTGAAGAGACGATCAAAGAAAAAATCAAGGATCTTCAAAACAGATATCCTCAGATCAGCGATAAGCTCATTTCCGGCGGTCAGGTCAATAAGATACCGATTCGTCAGTCGCCTGCGATTTTTGTTGCCAACGGCTATGCAGGGGTAGGCGACACAGCGTGCATGACAATGCCCGTCATGGGTTCGGGTATTGCAGCTTCACTTCGCGCCGGCGCTCTTCTTGCAAAGACTGTCATGGCTGACGCTGACGAAAAATACAACGCAGAAACGCTTTGGAAATATGAAGTTGCATATATGAAAAATATTGGTTTCGGACTCGGCTCGATCGCAATTGTCAAGATGCTGATACCTGATCTTGTTTCGGACGATGTGAATTTCCTTTTCAGCTCAGGTGTGCTCAGAGACGAAGATATGACCTTCTCTGCGGAGGACGGCTCGGTCGGCGCGCTCATTTCGGGAATCAGGATCTCGACCTTGCTTGAAAGGGTGAAGAAAGCTTCGGCAAATATGGATCTTGTCAAGAAGATTTCAAATACCGGAATAAATATCATAAAATATAAATCCCTTACTGCGTCTTTCCCGACGAGATACAGCCGTCAGTCAGCTAAAAAGTGGTCTGAGAGATACAACGATCTTTTCGGAAGATAATATCAAAAAGAAAAACACGGAAGTGTGCGTTTTGGCGCATCTTCCGTGTTTTTGTATATCCGTATTTTAGTCTCCGAGAGCCTCGGTGATGTCAACAGTTACTTTATCGTCATAGCAGGAGAACATCTCGTCAACATCTTCTTTGTTCATTTTCGGAGTCATCAGGCTGACAAGCGGAACTATGATAAGTCCGACGACCATTGCAAGCACGCCTGCATTGATGGGGGTCGAGAAGAAGTAGTTGAGGACAGGGTTGCTGATAGCGGTTTTTGTTATCATTATGTAAAGCTCAATTCCTGTGATTCCTACGCCGGTAATGAAGCTTGCCCATACGGCAGATTTTGTGACTTTCTTCATGAAAAGACCATACAGGAACGGCGCAAGGAACGAGCCTGCAAGCGCGCCCCAGCTAACGCCCATGAGCTGCGCTATGAATGCGACGCTTGATTTATACTGCAAAATAGCTATCGCTGCTGAAACCACGATGAAGAAAGCTACAAAAACTCTCAGACAGATGAGCTTTTTCTTTTCGTTGATTTTTGCAAACTGACCGATGAAATCAAGTGTGATCGTCGAGCTTGAAGTAAGAACGAGCGAAGAAAGGGTACTCATCGAA
>JAFSTS010000313.1 GCA_017445685.1 Clostridia bacterium
GTTCAAGCCTTTCGTCATGAAACGCCTTGTTGAAACAGGCGCGGCGGAAAATATCAAGCGCGCAAGAAAAATGGTAGAGCGCGTAAATACAGCCGTCTGGGACGCTCTTGAAGTCGTTATTAAGGATCACCCCGTACTTCTCAACCGTGCTCCTACGCTTCACAGACTCGGTATTCAGGCGTTTGAGCCTGTGCTCATCGAGGGCAAGGCTATCAAGCTTCATCCGCTCGTTTGTACCGCTTTCAACGCGGACTTCGACGGCGACCAGATGCCTGTTCATGTTCCGCTTTCCGCAGAGGCTCAGGCTGAAGCAAGATTCCTCATGCTTGCCACAAACAACCTTCTCAAGCCCTCTGACGGACGCCCCGTAACAGTTCCGACTCAGGACATGGTACTCGGCTCATATTACCTCACTCTTGTACGCCCCGGCGAAAAGGGTGAAGGAAAAGCGTTCAGAGATGTTGACGAGGCAAAGATGGCTTATGAAGATGATGTTATCGGTCTTCATGCGCCGATCAAAATCAGAATGACCAGGGAATTTAACGGCGAGCCTGTCACGAAGATAGTTGAAACCACGATCGGCAGAGTTATCTTCAACGAGGCTATCCCGCAGGATCTCGGTTTTGTAGACAGAAGCAAGATTGAAAATCTCTTTGTTCCCGAAGCAGACTTCCTTGTCAACAAGAAAATGCTCGGAAAAATCGTTGCAAACTGTATTAAAGTTCACGGCACTGCTGTGACAGCCGATGTTCTTGACAAAATCAAGAGTCAGGGCTATAAATATTCCACTCGAAGCGGTATTACCGTTGCTTCATGCGACGCTACTATTCCGCCGAAAAAGGCTGAGCTTCTTGCCGAAGCGGACAAAAAGATCGACAAGATCGACCGCGACTACCAGAGAGGTCTTATCAGCGCAGAGGGTCGTTCCGAAAGAGTTGTTGCAGTCTGGGAAAAATGTACTCAGGATGTTGCCGCAGAGCTTAAAAACAACTTCGACAGATACAATCCGATATTCATGATGCTTGACTCCGGCGCCCGTGGTAACGATTCACAGCTTCGTCAGCTTGCCGGAATGCGCGGACTTATCGCAAATACTGCCGGTAAGACGATTGAAGTTCCGATTCGAGCCAACTACCGCGAAGGTCTGAATATTCTTGAATACTTCATCTCCTCCCGCGGCGCTCGTAAAGGTCTTGCCGATACGGCTCTTCGTACAGCCGACTCAGGTTATCTGACAAGACGACTTGTTGATGTTTCCCAGGAGGTCATCATCCACGAGGAAGACTGTCACTGCACAGAAGGTCTTGAGGTTTACGACATCTACGACGGCAACAGAAAGATCGTCGGACTTGCCGAAAGACTTACGGGAAGATATCTTCTCAATGACCTTGTCGATGAAGAGACAGGCGAGCTCATCATGAGCAAAGATGAAATGATGAGCGAAGAAACGGCTGAAAAAGTCGCAAACTTCGTTTATGATAAATATGACAAAGAGCATACCCCCGAAGACGCGGACAAAGAAGGCGCAAGGATCCGTATCCGTTCTCTTCTCACCTGTGGCTCTCAGCACGGCGTATGTATCAAGTGTTACGGCTCAAACCTTGCAACAGGTATGCCTGTTACAATCGGTGAAGCTGTCGGTATCATCGCGGCTCAGTCCATCGGTGAGCCCGGTACGCAGCTTACGATGAGAACATTCCACACCGGCGGCGCCAAAGACGCAGGCGATATCACACAGGGTCTTCCGAGAATCGAAGAGCTTTTCGAAGCGCGTAAACCAAAGACTCTTGCCATTCTCAGCGAGATCGACGGCGTAGTTTCCATCCGCGACATCAAAAAGTCGAAGCATGTCGTTGTCACAAACGCAGAGACAGCGGACGAAAGAAGCTACCTCATTCCCTATGGCTTCCGTCTTAAAGTTGAAGAAGGCGATGTCATCACAAAGGGAACAGAGCTTACAGAAGGCTCCAAGAATCCGCATGATGTTCTTGATGTTCTCGGCGTTGACGCTGTTCACGATTACCTTATCCGCGAAGTTCAGAGAACTTATCGTATGCAGGGTGTTGATATCAACGATAAGCATATCGAAGTTATCGTCCGCCAGATGATGAGAAAGATGAAAGTTGTCAACGAAGGCGAAAGCTCGCTTCTCCCCGACACGCTCATCGAAAAATACGATCTTCTTGAAACAAACGAAAAGATCAGACTTAAAGCCGAAGCAGAGGGCAGAGAGCCTCAGTATGTTGAAGCTGTTGACGTGCTTATGGGTATCACAAAAGCTTCTCTTTCGACAGACTCCTTCCTTTCAGCCGCATCGTTCCAGGAAACAACGAGAGTTCTTACGGACGCTGCGATCAAAGGCAAGACAGATCCGCTTATCGGTCTTAAAGAAAATGTTATTATCGGCAAGCTTCTTCCCTCCGGCACAGGCATGAAGTGCTACAGCGAAGTCAGAGCAAAACCGACATCTCTTGCAGACACAAACGGCAACCCGTTTGCAGTTTTGCTTGACCAGGATTTCGGCGACTGATAATCACTTAATACGATCCCGGCTTTTGTCGGGGTCGTATATGGGTTTTAAATAATTTTTAATAATTTACTTTATGTAAAATTGTTGAATTTTGTCTGTGAAAAATGTATAATAAACCTGTCAAATAACAGCATTTTCGGAGGAAAAAATGAAAAATAAGTCTATTAAAATCATCAGCTTTATTCTCACGATGATCGTTGCAGTTTCCTGTGCAGTCATTCCCGGCAGCGCAGCGCAGCAGAAAGATGTAAAAATGATAATCCTTGGCGACAGCGTTGCCTATGGCGCGTATGTTGATTCTCAGTATCGTTTCGGCGAAGTCCTTGCTTCAAAGCTTGAAAACGATGGCTATAATGTTGATTATACAAACTATGCCGTTCCGAAATACGGCACAAGAAGCGTTTACTACGACCTGTATGAGGAAACTTACAATTACGACCACAACAGATATATCGAAGATCACGGCGCAAAGAATCTCAGAGAAGGCGTTGACTATGCTAAGTTTATCGGCGATGTATCCACATCCGATATTATCATCATTCACCTTGGTGAAAATGACCTTGCCGCAGCCTTCTATGATCTGCGAGGCTATCCCGACTACTATATGTTCTATGGCGACGAGATCAATATTCCGCTTCTCCAGAAGGATATCGATGAACACAATGTTGCGTCTACACTTGCGCTTAATGAGTTTAAAATCGCAAGGGTAAAGGCCAAGTTCGAAAAGACTCTCAGATATTATCTTGACCTTGATATCAAACGCATTAAAGAGCTTAATCCCGACGCTCAGATCATCGTTTGCGATATGCTCAACCCTTACAAGAAAGCAGCAGACGGCATGAACTATATGATAGATCTCATGAAGGCTATCCCTGTTCACGCTCTTGGATTGCTCAAGGCAGAAGGAATCTATGATTTCTTTGATAAGTTTGCGGCTCTTACGGCTGAATATAATACTTGTATCCAGACAATGCACATCATGATTCCCGCTCTTACCGGCAAGGATCTTGACCATTGCGCAAAATTTGACCTTTCTCCGCTTTCGACGGCAGAAAAAATACTTTACAAGATTCAGTATCTCAGGGTCGAAGCAGCTTGTGTTGAAATGTATGATATAGCTGACATCGCTATCCCTGAGGTTGCAAACGCAAATAATGTAACACTTTGCGAGCTTTCCAAGACGGACGCCTGCAATCACATGGCTCCCGACGGCTCTCACCCGGACATTGACGGTCATGCGATCATTGCCGATTCTCTTTACAGCGTGATCGACTTTGAGAAAATTGCGTAAAAATGCAAAGCCCATCCAAGAAGAGAGAAGAAAATGAAAGACGGTATTCATCAGATCAACCTCGGATAAATAAAAATTCCATGTAGGATTAAGCTTATGCTTAAAGTACAAAAGGAGCGAAAAGCATGAAAAAACATTCTTTCAGGATCATCAGCGTTATAATGACTTTGGCAATTGCCGTTTGCTGTGTTGTGATTCCTGCAAATGCGGCCTCATCGTCAAAGGGCAATTATACTCTCACAGTTCTCGGCGACAGCGTCGCTGTCGGAACATTTGTTGAAAACCGGTATCGTTACGGCGATGTCATCAAAGATATGCTCACCGAAGACGGCTATGATGTAACATACAAAAATTACGCATTGCCGAAATACGGTTCGAGAAGTATCTATTATGATTTTTCCGAAGAAACTTTTTCGCTTGACAACAATCTTTTTGTCGCGTTCCTTGAAGCTCCCGACTACAGAGAGGGCATCACTTACGATGAATACATAAACCAGCTTAAAAATTCCGACGCTGTTCTTGTCAATGTCGGCGAAAACGATATTCTTGCGAAGTTCTACGCCATGAGAGGCTATAACAACTACTATCGTTTCTATTTCGGCGACAGAAACAACGCTATATTTGAACAGGATATCAGAGATGGAAAAGTCGACTGGATCTATACCTGGAATTCAAAGAAAGCAAAAGAGTTTGAAGACCGTTTCGAAGACAGCTACGAATACTATATGGAAGAAAACATCAAGGCTCTCAAGGCGCTCAACCCGACGGGTCAGATCATCATAAACAATGTTTTCAATCCCTACAGATATCTTGTTGACCGTCTTCACACTTATGAAAACAATGTTGAAACTTTGAAAAATCAGCTTCTCGATCTTGCAAACCCTCTCACTGTTCTTCAGCTCGGCAAAAAGCTTGCAGCCATCAAGGAAAGCGTAGAAGCCGTCAAGACCTCCGGCAAAACCGCCTTTACTTCGTTCTTTGGCACAACGCTTGACAAATGCGGCGGACTTGACATTTCCAGTCTGAGAACAACTCAGAAGATTCTTTACAAAATCCAGTATGTCCGTATGGAATCCTGCGCTGTAAATATGTTCAGAATAGCAGGCGAAGTTGTTGAAAGGCTTTGCGAAAAATACGGCTGCACAATGGCTGATATTGAAGGTACGGATGTGTGCTACCACATGACAGGCGATATGTCTCATCCAAGCATTGAGGGACATAAGATCATCGCCGATGTCATCTATGACCTGATGGAAAAATAAAAATCAAAAAAACAGTTGCATTTTTCTTTCATTTGTGATAGAATGCTTTTCGTGACTATATTTATTTCGAAAGAGGTGACAAACCATGAAAGAAGGAATCCATCCCAAGTATGAAGAAACTGAGGGATAACTTTCCTATTTGTACCTATTGGGCAGCAAAATGAACTTTCTCGAACGATTTCTAGTCAAAAACTTGCATATCTCAAAAAAAGTTGTAACTTTGCACGCTAAA
>JAFSTS010000027.1 GCA_017445685.1 Clostridia bacterium
ATGGTAGCAAGCACACCAACCCAACCCCATTTTTTATTCAAAGCTCCGAAAGCCCTGAGGGGACTAAGCTGTGTTTTTCTGCCTATTGCAATTTCGGTTATCATCAAAACCGAGCCAAAGGTCAGCGCAAGGACAAGATACACGAGAAGGAACATTCCGCCGCCGTATTTAGCCGCAAGGTAGGGGAATCGCCAAAGATTGCCCAAACCGACTGCCGATCCTGCGGCAGCAAGAATAAAGCCTATTTTTCCATGAAAGGTACTTCGCTTTTCCATAACAAAACCTCATTTCATTTTCAGATAAATAAATAATACAACAATTGGGGAAAAGCATATTTCATAAAAGGAAAAATAAACACGCAAAATCATAAAACGAGCAAACATAAATTCAAAGATAAAGCTCGTTTTTTAAGTAATCGTTCCAGTCGTCTACACTGCCGCCGTCCCGATCGTCAACAAAGACAAAAATTATTCTGCGTTTTTCGAGGGAGCTGCCTATCAGCAAAAACTGTTTAGGATAGCTGTAAAGAAGATTTTCATTATCGGCGATCCTGTACTGAAAACCGTCTTTTTCACAAACAACATGGTCTTTTAATCCGCCGAAAACACCTTTGACATTTACATCCTCGCAGGTGTAAATGTCATCTGTTTTTTTCTGCTGAGCAAGAAAATCCTCGTCGGTTTCGAACTCGGTAAACATTTCGTAAAAAGTTCTTTTGAAAACAAATCCTTTTCTGACGATCCTGCCCTTGCAGACAGTTGCTCTTCCAAGCTCGGCTGCTTTTGGCAGAAAGTCAAATTCGGCGGTTTCTTCTTCAAATTTTTCAATGCTGATGTAATGAACATTACTGCAATATGTCGCCAAAGAAAACAAAGCGCAAGCCGTCAGAACAAGAACAAAAATAAAAAGAACAAATTTTTTCATTGCAGTTACCTTTTATGCGTACCCATGGTCAATATGGATCCATTCGCCGTTTTGGCTTTTTGTCAAGATCCATTTAAAATCTGTATAGGTGTAAGGGGAATTCATGCTGCTGTCTTTGGCGTTTCGGTCGGTTTTAATGGTCGAAAGCAGGACGATAGTTTCCTCGCCGCGCTCAAGGCTTTCTGCTTTTGATTCCTCATCGCCGCCATAGCGTATCTCTGTCAGGGTACAACCTTTCCATCCTTTTTCAAAATCTACTTTTACAACAAACATTGCCTTTTCAATTTCGTCGAATGTGTACATTTCGGAGTCAACCTGAGTTACCATCACATCTGACGCGTTGCCGTGAAAGCGTGTGGCGGCATTGTTGAAGGGAAGAGGAACAAACGTCAGTATTCCGACGATTACCACGACCAATGCCGACGCCATTGCCGTTATAAGATAAGCTCTTCTTCTCATCCTGCGCCTTTTCTTTCTGCCAAGCTCACGGGCGAGCTGGTCGTTGAGAATAGCAAGCTGTGCAGCAATATGTTCCAGATCGGATTTGGGTTCGGCTGATTCGTCGCTCTTTCCGAGCAGATCGCTGACGGACACTTCAAATATTTCCGCAAGCTTTTCAAGCATCAGCGCGTCGGGAACAGAGTAGTTCTTCTCCCATTTTGAAACAGTCTGGCGCACAACATTCATTTCCTGAGCAAGAGTTTCCTGCGAATATCCTTTTTGCTTTCGCAGATTTTTGATATTTTCACCAAGCATTATTTCGCCCTCCTTTTTTCAGGAACATCGTAGCATTTTGCCGCATAAAAGGCAAGCAATGCAAATTAACATATCAGCTATTCTTTGCCAATCTCCATTCCTGCCTTCAAAAAGCGAAACATTCTGACTGCTCCGAGAAAGTACAGTTCCTCTGCTCTGCCGAGAGCATCTTCAAGCGGCATGGGGGAATCGACCGTTGTCATGATCGAAGAAATCCCGTGATCAAAAATTTTATCGTAATCCCTGCCGACAGAGCCGCTGAGTCCAACGGCAACTACTCCTTTTTTGCGTGAACGGTCGCCTACACCCTGCATTACCTTGCCGAAACAGCTTTGCCGGTCAGTTCTGCCTTCGCCTGTGACAACGAGATCGACTCCGTCAAGCCTGTTGTCAAAGTCAATTAAGTCAAGCACAGTGTCGATGCCGGATTTCATCTCGCCGCCGAAGAAAACCGTCAGCGCCGTACCAAGACCGCCTGCTGCCCCTGCTCCTGAAATCGAGTCGGGGTCAACGGAAAACTGACGGCGAATGATGTCGCGATAGTTTTTCATTCCGTTTTCAAGCTGTGCCAGAATTTCAGGAGTCGCTCCCTTTTGCGCGCCGAAAGTATATGTTGCTCCGTTTTCTCCGCAAAGCGGATTTGTAACATCGCACATGACGGTGATTTTGGTTTTCCTGATTCGAGGATCGATCCCGGAAACATCAATTGTCTTGATTTTCTCCAAGTCTTTTCCGAAGCCGTAAAGCTCGTTTCCTTCATTGTCGAGAAAACGAACTCCAAGCGCACGGGCGCAGCCCATGCCTCCGTCGTTTGTTGCGCTTCCGCCAATAGCGATAGATATGTCGTTAAATCCTTTGTCAAGAGCGTCCAGAATCAATTCGCCTGTGCCGCGGCTTGTGGTAAAAAGAGGGTTTCGCTTCTCTATCGGAACAAGCGGAAGACCTGACGCCTCCGCCATTTCTATTATTGCGCGATTACCGTCTAATTTGCCGTACTTTGCACAGATTTCTTCTCCCAGAGGATCATGCACCTGTACGCTGACCCATTCGCCTTTTTCTGCCGCAACAACAGCCGCAGCAGTTCCTTCTCCGCCGTCGGCAACGGGAACGCCGCTGCATTCGATTTCGCCAAAGACTTCTTTTGCGGCTTTAGTGAGAAGCTCAATTGTCTGTTCGCTCGAAAGCGTGCCTTTAAATGAATCCGATGCAAATAAAAATTTCATAGTATTCTCCAACTTCATATAGTACCTTTAATAAATTGTATCATAGAAATAAAAAAAAGACAAATAAAAAGAAGCAATCAGTTTTTATTGTGATTGCTTCCTGATAATACCTCCGCCTATTACGCAGCCGTTTTCGTCATAAAAAACTGCCGACTGTCCGGGAGCAGCTGCCCGTACAGGCTGAGAAAAAGTTATTTTTAGAATGTTTTCCTCCAACGCTTCAACGACCGATTCCTGCGCGAAATGAAGAAATCGTATTTTTGTAAAAGCAGATATGCTTTTACCTTTTTCGAGCGTCGGAATGCTTTGGAAATTATTTTTTTCGCAGAAAACAACTTTTGTATAAAGCGAATTTTCCTCAGACAAAACAACTTCATTTTTTTCAGCGTTTATTTCCTTGACAAACATAGGTCTGCCAAGAGCGATCCCAAGCCCTTTTCGCTGCCCGACAGTGTAGCGGACGATTCCTTTGTGCGTGCCGAGGATGTTGCCGTTTTCGTCGACAAAATTGCCCTCTTCAAACGAAGAGCTTGTGTCGGGAAATTTTTTAAGATAGTCAAAATATTTCCCTTCGGTGACAAAGCATATCTCCTGAGAATCTTTTTTTGAGGCAACGGGAAGTCCTGCGGAAAAAGCAATTTGTCTTACCTCGTCCTTACTCAAAGCTCCAAGAGGCATAAGCGTGTGAGACAATTGCTCCTGGGTCAGCTTATAAAGCATATAGCTTTGATCCTTTTTTTCGTTTAAACCTTTTCTTACGGCGTATCTTCCGTTTTGAAGCTTTTCAACAAAAGCATAGTGACCCGTTGCGATCTGATCTGCGCCCAGAACTTTTGCAAAGTGCAGCATTCCGTCCCATTTGACAAAGCGGTTACATTCGACGCAGGGGTTTGGTGTTTCTCCGCAAATGTAGCTTTTTACGAAAGGCTCTGTAACGTACCGGTCAAATGCGGAAATACAGTTGGGAGCATAGTAGGGGATACCGATAATTCCGGCAATTCTCCGTGCGTCGTCGATCTCACAACATCTGCTCTCCTCCATGCCGTCAGAGTTCCATGTCCTCAAAGTCACGCCGACTACTTCATGTCCTTCTTTTTTTAACAAATATGCCGCAACGGCGCTGTCAACGCCGCCGGTCATTCCAACTATAATCTTTGACATAATACTTATATAGAAAAGCAGGCTCCGAAAATTTGGAACCTGCTTTTGAGTTCAGATTTATTCGGTAAACAATGCGGTTGAATAGTATCTGTCGCCGCTGTCGGGAAGAAGCGCAACGATAACTTTTCCCTTGTTTTCAGGCTTTTTGGCAAGTTCTATTGCTGCATGGAGAGCTGCGCCGGAAGAGATACCAACCGAAATACCCTCCTTCTTTGCAAGAAGCTTTGCGGCTGCAAAAGCGTCCTCGTTTTGAGCCTTGAAAACTTCGTCGTAAACATCTGTGTTGAGAACATCGGGAACAAATCCTGCGCCGATACCCTGGATTTTGTGCGCGCCCGCTTTACCTTCGGAAAGAACAGGTGAATCTGCCGGCTCAACTGCAACGACTTTAACTGAGGATTTCTGCTCCTTGAGATATTCGCCTACGCCTGTGACTGTGCCGCCTGTGCCTACGCCTGCAACAAAAATGTCAACTGCGCCGTCTGTGTCCTTGTAGATTTCAGGGCCTGTAGTTGCTTTGTGAATGGCAGGGTTTGCAGGGTTTACAAACTGTCCGGGGATAAAGCTGTTCGGAATTTCCTTTGAAAGCTCCTCAGCTTTTGCAATTGCCCCCTTCATTCCCTTTGCGCCTTCTGTGAGAACAAGCTCAGCGCCGTATGCTTTGAGAATGTTTCTGCGCTCAACGCTCATCGTTTCGGGCATTGTGAGAATAATGCGGTATCCTTTTGCTGCTGCGATCGCCGCAAGACCGATGCCTGTGTTGCCGCTTGTGGGCTCAATGATGACAGAGCCTTCTTTGAGAAGTCCTTTTTCTTCCGCGTCATCGATCATTGCTTTTGCAATTCTGTCTTTTACGCTTCCTGCAGGATTGAAATACTCAAGCTTAACAAGCACGGTAGCTTCAAGATCAAGAGCTTTTTCGATATTTGTAACTTCAACGATAGGTGTGTTTCCGATAAGTCCGAGAGTTCCTTTATAAATGTTTGACATAGTAAATTCTCCTCAATATAAATAATTAAAAAATAATAATTAAAAAATCAGCTTATTTTATTGCCGCAAAACCATTTTCGAGGTCAGCGATAATGTCGTCGATATGTTCCGTTCCGATGGAAAGTCTTATAGTGTTCGGGTAAATGCCCTGGTCGGCAAGCTCTGCTTCGGAAAGCTGGGAATGAGTAGTTGAAGCAGGGTGAATGACGAGACTTTTCACATCCGCAACATTTGCAAGAAGAGAGAAGATGTTGAGATTGTCAATGAACTTCCATGCTTCTTCCTGTCCGCCTTTGATTTCGAAAGTGAAGATCGAAGCGCCTCCGTTGGGGAAATACCTCTGGTAGATCTCGTGATTCGGGTGATCGGGCAGAGACGGATGATTGACCTTTTCAACAAGAGGATGATTGCTCAGATATTCAACGACCTTCTTTGTGTTTTCCGCGTGTCTTTCAAGACGAAGCGAAAGAGTCTCAACACCCTGAAGAAGAAGGAATGCGTTGAACGGTGAAATTGACGAGCCTGTGTCGCGAAGCAAAATTGCGCGAATGTATGTCACAAAGGCGGCAGGACCGACTGCGTCATAGAAAGATACGCCGTGATAGCTCGGATTGGGGGAAGCAATGTTCGGATATTTTCCGCTTGCGCTCCAGTCAAATTTTCCCGATTCAACAATGATTCCGCCAAGCGTCGTGCCGTGGCCGCCGAGGAATTTCGTAGCCGAATGAACTACGATGTCTGCTCCATGCTCTATCGGTCGAATAAAGAACGGTGTGCCGAAGGTGTTGTCAACTACGAGAGGCAGTCCGTGCTTATGCGCAATTTCTGCAATAGCGTCAATGTCCGGAATGTCGCTGTTGGGGTTGCCGAGGGTTTCAAGGTAAATTGCTCTTGTGTTTTCCCTGATAGCTCCTTCGACCTCGGAAAGATCGTGCGCGTCAACAAAAGTTGTTTCGATTCCGTACTGGGGAAGAGTGTGAGCCAAAAGGTTGAAGCTTCCGCCGTAAATCGTCTTCTGCGCAACGATATGGCCGCCGTTTGCCGCAAGAGCTTCGATAGTGTAAGTGATTGCGGCTGCTCCCGAAGCCAAAGCGAGAGCTGCGCTGCCGCCTTCAAGTGCTGCAAGCCTTCTTTCAAGAACATCCTGAGTGGAGTTGGTGAGTCTGCCGTAGATGTTTCCTGCGTCCGCGAGTCCGAAACGGTCGGCTGCGTGTTTGCTGTTGTGGAACACATAGGCTGTTGTCTGATAAATCGGAACGGCTCTTGAATCTGTTGCCGGATCTGCCTGCTCCTGTCCTACATGAAGTTGTAATGTTTCAAATTTATATTCGCTCATTGTAATAATGTCTCCTTTTGATTTTTAAGATTTATTGTTCGGATCCATCGTTTCTCATACTCCCGAACAAACGGCAAAACTTAGCAAATCAGCGTTATTTGCTATCTGCAACATCGAACAGTTTTTCGACATCGCATCGTTTTGAGAAATTCAGACGCGAATCCAAGCGTCCCGACCGACTTGGATGTTCGGGAGTAAGGCATTCGACACATACAAAATCCGTTCGTGAAGTAACTTACAAACGCCATCTTTATTCCTCCTTAAAAATCTTTTCTCCGCAGAAGACCGTATTGCAGACGGCTTTTCCGCCTGAGAACGAGGTCATTATAGCACAATTAACCTACTATGTCAATAGGTTTTATAAGATTTTTTTAAAAATTTTTATTTTTTCTGTTTTTGTAGTCCTCTAATGCTGATTGAATAGCTTCTTCTGCAAGCACTGAACAGTGCATTTTGTGCTGCGGAAGACCGTCCAAAGCCTCTGCAACGGCTTTGTTTGTCAGCTTCTTCGCTTCATCGACGGGTTTTCCTTTTATCATTTCCGTTGCCATTGAGCTTGAAGCAATTGCGCTGCCGCAGCCGAAGGTTTCAAATTTAACATCGACGATTATGTCGTTTTCTATTTTGAGATACATTTTCATTATATCTCCGCATTTTGCGTTTCCGACTTCTCCGATTCCGTCGGCGTTCTCGATGACTCCGACATTTCGCGGATTTCTGAAGTGATCCATAACTTTTTCGCTGTATAATGCCATTGTGGTTCTCCTTTATAATATATATTCGCGCTTACCTGATTGAAGATCTCTCCAGATCGGAGAAAATCCGCGCAGGTAATTGACGACTTCTTCAACTGATTTAATTATATATTCTATTTCTTCGTCTGTGATATCTTTATCAATGCTGAGTCTCAAAGAGCCGTGCGCAACATCGTGGACTCTGCCGATGGCAAGCAAAACATGGCTCGGGTCAAGAGAGCCTGATGTGCAAGCGCTGCCGGAAGAAGCCAGAATGCCTTTGTCATCAAGAAGCAAAAGCAGCGATTCTCCCTCAATTCCCTCAAAGCAGAAGTTCACATTCGACGGCAGACGAAGCTTTTCGTCACCGTTGAGCGCGCTGTGAGGAATACCTCGAAGTCCTTCGATAAGCCTGTTTCTTTTTTTGCTGACGATTTCCGATGTTTTTTCCATGTCGGAAACAGAATCTTTAAGAGCCTGAGCCATAGCGGCAATGGCAGGCACATTTTCTGTTCCTGCGCGTTTGCCCTTTTCCTGCGCTCCGCCCTCTATCAGCGTCGCAAGCCTGATCCCTTTTTTCGCATAAAGGAAGCCGGTGCCTTTCGGGCCGTGATATTTGTGAGCTGATGAAGACAGCAGGTCAATATTGTCTTTTTCAACATCGACGGGGATATGGCCTACAGCCTGAACTGCATCTGTGTGGAAAAGAACGCCGTGGTTTCGGCATATTTCACCGATTTTTCTTATCGGCTGGATAGTGCCTATTTCGTTGTTTGCATACATTACGGTAACAAGACAGGTGTCGTCACGAATCGCTTTTTCTACATCTTCGGGATCGACTATTCCGTTTTCGTGGACATCAAGCAGTGTGATCTCAAAACCGTTTTTCTCCAGCTTATTAAGCGTATGAAGAACTGCATGGTGTTCAAAGGCTGTTGAAATAATGTGCTTCTTATCCTTCAGTCTTCCGATTTCGGCGGCAGTGAGGATCGCCTGATTGTCCGCCTCGCTTCCGCCGGAGGTGAAAATTATTTCTCTTGGCTGCGCGTTTATGATCGCGGCAATATCCTCCCTTGCAGTTTCGAGGATATCCTTTGCCTGCTGACCGAAGCTGTAAAGGCTTGACGGATTGCCGTAAGACTCTTTCATAACTTTCAACATTGTTTCGATCGCGGCGTCGCTCATCTTCGTGGTAGCCGCATTGTCTGCATATATCATATTTGTCACTCCTTCTTGTTATTACGAGCGAATTATAACACCTTTTACCTACTATGTCAATAGGTAAATAAAAATAACTCTTGAAAACCTATTCACCTTGCGGTATAATAGGTAAAGATAAGTACACGAAAGAGGGATTTTGATGATATCGACAAGAGGGCGTTACGCAATAAGAGTAATGATCGATCTGGCTTCGCAAAACAACGATGGATTTGTTCCGCTAAAGGATATTGCCGAAAGACAGGGTATATCGAAAAAGTATCTTGAGATCATCGTCAAGGATATGGTCGCAGGAGATCTGCTTGTCGGCGCAAGCGGAAAGGGCGGCGGATATAAGTTGTGCAGAAAACCCGAAGAATATTCCATTGGGGAGATCATCGAGCTTATGGAGGGCAATCTTGCAACGGTTGCGTGCCTTGCTTCCGATAAAAACGATTGTCCGAGAGCCGAGTTTTGCGAAACGCTTCCGATGTGGTCGGAGTTTGATAAGCTTGTCCATGACTTTTTTTATTCCAAAAAGCTTACCGACTTGATAAAAAAATAATGCTGAGAATATAAAAAATGAGATGAAAGCGCAAAACAGCACGATCATCTCATTTTTATTTGCATGATAATTTATGGACTTTTCATTATTTCAACCTGTATTCCCCGTCTGAAACGGTCAGCAAGTCTGCATTTTTCTTAACATCAAGCATTTGCATATTTCTGCCGGGATTAAAGAAATACGCTGTGCGCGAGGGAGTTTTGCTGTCGGATATGACGGAATATCTGCCGCCTTTGTATACGACTGCCGCTCCGTTTTCAATGCACAAAGACGGAATATCAAGCTCTGCCGCATTGAAGGCAAAAACCCGCCATGCGATGTTGTTAAAATGGGGACAGATGCAGAAGGGGATAATGTTTGCGCAGTGGTAATAGTCGTATGAAGCGTCCATGCCGACAAACGGGAAACTGTCGGTGATCCTGAATTCATCCTCGCCGCAGCAGTCCCAGCCTCGTCTTGCCCAGCACATTGCTCCCGAGCTCGGGCCGATGAGAACTGCGCCGCGGTAAAACGCAAGCTTCATCATCTCAAATACGCCCTTCTGACGCCAGTTTTCAGTCAGGAATTTTAAATTTCCGCCTGTTGCATAAATGATATCGGCTTCGGAGATCTGTTTGGCGATTTCCGTTATGCTCTGCTGAGAGACAAGTAAAACATCTGTTTCGCATCCTGCGTTTTTAAACCATTCAACTATTTCCTCAGTCTCGTGGAGCAGGTCGAAATTAGCCGTAGGAACAAAGAGCATTTTAGGTGTTTCCTTTTTTGTGTGGGAAATACATTCGTCAATGAGCGCCTTGAAACGATCTTCTGTGTCAAAGCCGCCGCCTATGGCAATTACCTCGCCGTTTAATCCGGCAATTTCGGCTGTTTTTGTGTAAAAAGAAACTTCGTTTTCGCTGTAGTAAAGCTCGGCGCTGTGATTAAAGTGACCGAATAATGCGCTGAAAAGCAGGACAAAAATCAATGCAAATATTTTGAAAGGTTTTAAAAGTGCGTTCATATCTGTACCTCCGTTTGTAAATCTGAAAGTAATTATACATCAAAACCGATCTAAAATCAATCCTCCGTCCGACTTTTATGATTTTTCAGCACACATTTTGTGCATAATTTCAAAAAGAAAACTTTTTCTTACTATAGCAAAAAGATATTAAATTTGATATAATAATTAAATAAACGTTAGTGTGTATACGGGAGGTATCACCGTGAAAATATTGAATTTCGGTTCTTTGAATATCGATATGTGCTACAGGGTCAACCGTTTTGCCTCGGCAGGCGAGACAGTAGACAGCCTTGCTCTGACAAAAACGGCGGGCGGAAAAGGGCTCAACCAGTCTCTTGCCCTCGCAAGAGCCGGAGCGAAAGTCCTTCATGCCGGCTGCGTGGGAGAAGACGGGGAATTTTTGCGCCGGCTTCTTGAAGAAAGCGGAGTGGACTGCTCTTTTTTACAGACTGTTGATACACCGACAGGTCATGCGGTAATTCAAATCGAGCCGAACGGTCAAAACTGTATTCTTCTCTACGGCGGAGCAAACAGGACTGTCACCGAAGAATTGATAGACAAAGCGCTTGATTCTCTTGACGAGGGCGACTGGGTGCTTTTGCAAAACGAGATAAACAATGTTTCGCTTATTATGGAAAAGGCTTCGCAAAAGGGTGTAAAAATCGCCTTGAATCCTTCTCCGTTTGCAGGAGTCAGGGAAATGCCGCTCGATCTTGTCGACAGATTCATAATGAATGAATATGAAGCGTCTGAGCTTCTTGACGGGATACCCGAAGAACAGCTTGCACAAAAGCTGACTGAAAAATTTCCAAAGGCTGATTTCGTCGTAACTCTCGGCAGCAGGGGAGCGCAGTATATTTCAAAGAGCGAGCGTCACTATGAGCCTGTAATTGACATTGAGGTTGTCGACACAACGGGCGCAGGAGACACATTTACGGGATATGTTATGGCTGAGCTGATGGCAGGCAAAGCCGTAAAAGAAGCGATGCTCAAAGCCACTGCCGCGTCAACGCTTGCCGTATCCGTGCTCGGAGCTTCGGATTCGATACCGCGTTACAATGAAGTTGAAGAATTGCTCAGGAGGATAAAAAGATGAATACTACTCCGACTTATGTAAGAATACCGCCATGGGAAAACTATGCGGTAGATATAATGGTCGAATATATGCAGTGCGTTGATGAAGGTCTTGATGTCGAAAGATACAAGACTCTTATTGAGGAGATCAGCAAACTGCCAATTGAAGAGGAAAGAGAAAAAATGGCGGACGCAATGTTTTCGCTGATCCAAATGCTTCCCGTGCGCGGGGATGTTAAATATAACGAGCCGTCGGATTATGAGACGATCAAATCTCTCTGCCCTGAAAGCGTTGAGCTTCCGGCGGTTGACAGGCAGAAGCTTTTTGAAAAAATATACGGCGCGTGGATGGGCAGAATATGCGGATGCCTGCTCGGAAAACCGGTCGAAGGCATGAGAATGGCTCAGATGGACAGCGTGCTGAAAGAGACGGGGAACTATCCTGTCAGCAGGTATCTTCTAAAGTCCGACATGACAGAGGAAGTTTGTGAGAAATGTCCGTACAATCTTCTCGGCAGAGTCTATG
>JAFSTS010000314.1 GCA_017445685.1 Clostridia bacterium
TGCTGCACGCCTGCCATGATGTCAAAGCCTCCGTTGTCGGGAACTTTGCGGAAAAACATATCAAAATACGCAGTCTTTTCTCCTACGCCGTTTTTGAAATAGCCGTTTGCCATCGTCAGCTCGTAGAAGTCAAACAGCATCGTCAGATTTCTTTCGGAAAATTTTTCGTCCGTCATAGCTTTGTCCTCCAAAATATGCTTGCAATATTTTACCATAATTCAGCCTCTTTTGCAACTTGTTTTCGTTTTCAAAAAAAGAAATATCAGCAATTTGACTTGACGGATTTATTTTTTGATGTAAAATATAAATAATATGATTTTTTCAATGAGGCGATAAAGTGATAATTGATTTCCATACGCATATTTATCCTGACGCGATTGCAGAAAAAACAGTCAGCTTTTTGCTCGGCAAAATCAGCCTGCCCGACAAGCAGGCATTTACAAATGGAACTGTCCGGTCGCTTTTGTCTTCAATGGAAAGGGCTAAGGTGGAATACAGCGTAACATTGCCTGTTGTCACTAAGCCGTCCCAGTTTGAAAGCATAAATCTTTTTGCGAAAAAGCTGAATGAAAACAAACAAATAATTCCTTTCGGCGGCATACACCCTGAAAACGAAAACGCCGAGGAAAAGCTTGAATTTCTTAAAAGCAGCGGCTTTAAGGGCGTTAAGCTTCATCCCGACTATCAGGGAGCTTTCATCGACGATGAGAAATATATAAGAATAATCCGTACCTGCCGCGAGCTTGGCTTGAAGGTCATTATCCACGCAGGAATAGACGTTGGACTTCCGTCTCCCGTTCACTGTCCTCCTGACAGAGCGCTGAAAATGCTTCGGGAAGTTGACGCAGAAAGCCATGAGCCGTTTATCATCCTTGCGCATTTGGGCGGCTGGAAAATGGAAAGCGAAGTCAAAGAAAAACTCTGTGGAAAAAATGTGTTCTTTGACACCGGCTATTGCCTTGATAAATATGAAAAATCAGACCTTCTTGACATCATCAGCCTGCATGGCTCTGAGCGTATTCTTTTTGCAACCGATTCTCCGTGGGGCAGCCAGGAAAAATACATCGAAATTCTCGACAGTCTCAAAATCAGCGACGATAAAAAGGAAATGATTTTTTCCGAAAATGCGCGAAAACTTCTCGGAATATAAAAATTTGCAATGGCAGTTTTTATATTAAAAGAAAAATCCGCAGCTTTACTGCGGAAATTTCAGAACATATCTCTGTATTTTTCGTTGTTTGCAAGAGAAAGAGCCTCGTTGCCTGCGATAATAACGCTGTCGACAAGCCTGATCCCGACTTCGCCGAGCATCTTCTTGACAAAATATGCCGACTCGATATCGTCAGCCGACGGCTTTGCAACTCCGTTTGGATGATTGTGGACTATTATGATATTTTCTGCGTTGCTTCTTATCGCAACTTCCATGATCGTCCTGTTTTCCACCTGAACTTCATGGCTGTTTCCGGTGCATACCAGCTCACATTTTATAACATTCATATTGCCGTCAAGACAGAGCATATACACCTTTTCTACCGTCTCGCCGATAAACTTGTTTTTCATATATCTTGTGATATCGGCAATATTTTTGATTTTGGTAAGCCTCGTTAAATCTTCGCCGTACCTTTTGAAAACCGTCGGCAAAGAGGACAAAAACGTTGCAGTGACCTCCGACACGCCTTCAACAAGTAAAAGATCGTCATATTTTGCGTCGAGTACGGCATGAAAAGACCCGAAATGATCAATAAGCCTGTGCGCAAGCTCGTTTGTGTCTCTGTATGCTACGGTGTGAAAAAGGAGATATTCCATTATCTCGTGGTCGTGCATATTTTCAAGAGCGCCGTTTTTGATCTTTTCTCTGACTCTTGAACGATGCCCGGAATGAACATTCTTGCCGTTTCCGCTCTGCAACAGCACCACCTCCCGACCTGAATTATATTGATAAAGAGGAAAAAATGAAAAGCTTTGTGATAACCAAAAATGACGCAAATCAGCGTCTGGACAAGTACCTGCAAAAGAGTTTTCCGAATCTTCCGAAAACTCTGATGTACAAATATATCCGCACAAAAAAAATCAAAGTCAACTCCAAAAAGAGCGACATTGCCTATCGTCTGCAGGAGGGCGACAAAGTCGACCTTTATATTAAAGACGAGTTTTTTGTCAAGCCCGAAACAAGGTATGATTTCACCTCTGCCCCCGACAAGATCAACATCATCTTTGAGGACGAAAACATTATTCTTTTAAACAAGCCTGTCGGTTTGCTTTGCCACCCGGACGACAAAGAATACTGTGATACGCTCATTTCCAGGGTGAAAAAATATCTTTTCAACAAAAAAGAATATGACCCCGAAGATGAAAATTCCTTTACCCCGGCTCTTGTCAACAGGATCGACCGAAACACAGGCGGCATCGTTATTGCAGCTAAGAACTCGCAAAGTCTGCGTATTCTCAACAGCAAAATGAAAAACCGTGAAATTCATAAATGTTACCGCTGTATACTCATCGGCACGCCCGAAA
>JAFSTS010000315.1 GCA_017445685.1 Clostridia bacterium
GTTCTCGTCAACAAATTGTCGTCAAAATACGGCGTAGAAGTTCAGCTTAAGGCACCGACCGTTCCCTACCGCGAAACCATCCGCGCCAAAGTCAAGGTTGAAGGCAAGCATAAAAAGCAGTCGGGCGGTCACGGTCAGTACGGTCATGTATGGATCGAGTTCGAGCCGGGCATTACCGAGGAAATGACCTTTGAAGAAAAGGTATTCGGCGGCAGCGTACCGAAAAACTACTTCCCTGCTGTTGAAAAGGGATTAAGAGACGCTTGTGCACACGGCGTTTTGGCAGGTTACCCCGTTGTTAACCTGAAGGCAACTCTTGTTGACGGCTCATATCACCCCGTTGACTCTTCGGAAATGGCGTTCAAGACTGCCGCACAGCTTGCGTACAAGGAAGGCTTAAAGCAGGCTAAGCCTGTAATCTTGGAGCCTATCGGCTATTTAAAGACCTATGTCCCCGAAAACATAATGGGCGATATTATCGGCGATATAAATAAGCGCCGCGGCAAAGTCATGGGTATGGGCGAAAGCGGAAAAGAGGGCTTGAACCTCGTTGAAGCGGAAGTTCCTATGTCCGAAATGTTCAAATATTCCACCGATTTGCGTTCGATGAGCCAAGGCAGAGGCATATTTGAGTTCGAGTTCGTAAGATACGACGCCGCACCCCAGGCTGTCGCAGATAAGGTCATAGCCGATTCAGAGGAGCGAAACAAGTAAACTTTGACTCCATTTTATACATTGTGACTAAAATATTTTTTGATTTTTGTTAAAATGTATTCTTTAAAAAAGTTATTGTATGTGTTAGAATTACGATTGTAATATGATAACATTTTTATTGGAAGAGAGGAATTTTCAATGGCAGATTTACAATTGAAGCATATTTACAAGACATATTCCGGCGGCGTAACAGCCGTAAGTGATTTTTGTCTGGATATCGAAGACAAGGAGTTCATAGTTCTTGTCGGACCTTCAGGCTGCGGAAAATCTACAACGCTTCGTATGATCGCCGGTCTTGAAGAAATCACCGACGGTGAGCTGTATATAGGCGGAAAGCTTGTAAACGATGTAGCTCCTAAGGATAGAGATATTGCGATGGTTTTCCAGAACTATGCTCTTTATCCGCATATGACGGTATTTGATAACATGGCATTTGCACTCAAGCTCCGCAAAACTCCTAAAAAGGAGATCAATGAGCGTGTTCATGAGGCTGCAAAGATTCTTGATATCGAGCACTTGCTTGACAGAAAGCCGAAGGCTTTGTCCGGCGGTCAGAGACAGCGTGTTGCGCTCGGTCGTGCTATCGTTCGTAGCCCTAAGGTATTCCTTATGGACGAACCTTTGTCAAACCTTGACGCTAAACTCCGTGTTGCGATGAGAACAGAGATAAACAAGCTCCACAAAAAGCTTGAAACAACATTTATCTATGTAACGCATGACCAGACCGAAGCTATGACAATGGGTACAAGAATCATAGTTATGAAGGACGGTTTTGTTCAGCAGGTTGATACACCTACAAACCTTTACAACAGTCCTTGCAATATGTTTACTGCAGGATTTATCGGCAGCCCGCAAATGAACTTTATCGATGCTGTTCTTGATAAGAATTCGGACGGCGTATATCTTGAATTCAACGGTGAAAAGATCAAGCTTCCCGAAGGCAAGGCTTCAAATCCTGCACTTGAGCCGTATTTCGGCAAGACGGTTGTTCTCGGTATCAGACCTGAGGATTTACACGATGAGCAAAGCTTTATATCTTCTTCCGAGAGTGCTGTTGTTTCAGCTTATGTTGAAGTTACCGAAATGATGGGTGCTGAGTATTACCTCTACCTCAAGATTGCTGACAGTCCGTTTACCGCAAGAGTAAATCAAAGGACTACCGCAAGAATGGGCGACACAATTCAAATCGCTTTCGATACAAACAAGATTCACTTGTTTGATAAGGAAACAGAGGTTACGATCATCAACTGATTTTAAAAGCTTAAAACGGCATAGCAAACGCTATGCCGTTTTTGTTTTGCTCTGAAAAAACGCTATAAAGCGGCTTTTTCTAATTTCAGTCCCTGAATTCAAACAGCTTTTTCAGCGGAATATCAAGCGCTTCAGCTATATCAATAAGAGTATCAAGCGTACAAGATGACGTCGCCGTTTCAATTCGCTGTAAATATTTACTGCTCATATTTGCCTTTTCAGCTAACTGCATCTGTGTCAAACCCTGCTCTTTTCTGTAATGAAGAATATTTAGTCCAATCGCAAGCCAAACATCAAAATTTTTACTTCTCATAATTACACCCCAATAGGTAGTATAAATAAATTTTTTGATATTATCCACAAACAAAATAGTAGTTAATACAACTAAATTAGTTGCAATTAAAAACAAATTATGCTAAAATACAAATAAAATATTAGTTTTTATGAGAGGATAACATATCATGAAAGAAAAAATGTGCTGTTTTGACAGCGATAAGCCTTATGACGATACAAAAACCGAAAAATTGCGGGAACTGCTTATAAGCCTGATTGAAAAAGAGGGCATAAGAAAATTTTGTTTTCTTCATTCCTCCCGCCTTGACACCGTTTCAAGAGACATACTAAGCAATCTGAAAGCTCAATATCCCGATATTTCCTTAGGACTGGTCGCGCCAAACATAACCGATACCGAAATATTTTTGATTGTCGAAAAATACAAGCTATACGACTTTTTTCTGACCGACAAAATCACCTATCAAATGCCTGACGGCTGGGTGATAAAGGAGTATTGCGAATACATGCTCGACCGCTCCTCTCATTTTATCTGCTATGTCGTCAAAAAAACAGGTCGTCCAAGGCGGGCTTTTGACTATGCAAAAAAGCTCGGAAATGTCAAAATATTCAACCTCGCCGAAATTTAGCA
>JAFSTS010000316.1 GCA_017445685.1 Clostridia bacterium
CTTAATAACGCTAATTCAGAGCCAAATTACTGATTTTTGGCTCCGGCAATATATCATTGAGCCGCTTTGGCTCCGATATATTGCCTTTTTTCTTTTGCGTTGTTGCACAGAAGCGACAACGCGCGGCTGACAGGAATTTTTTTCAAAAAACCTATTGACAAACGGAAAATAAAGTGTATAATGGCATTTACGACTCTGTCGAATTATGAAACAGAGCCACGAAAAATTAAATAACATATTATTATAGTGTCTCAGAGGCGGGCTTTACGCCCGACAAAGCAGGCGGTGAGCTAACGAAATCACCGCACGCATCCAAACCGTTTCGGATCACGAGCTGGGATGCAAGAAATCGTGATCCCGGACTTCTGAATACTCCTTTAAGTGAGAAAATGATCAGAGCCGTTTACATAGACACACTTTTTTAAGCGAGGTAAGTGTCTCGCTTTTTGGTGTTTCTATGTAACGGCTCTTTTTTGTCGCTTTAAGACTAAAAAACAAGAATGCTGTTATTTGATAACTGCCCCCAGCTTTCTGATCTGCATTATAAATATTGCGCCCACCTTCGAGTTCGGCTTAGTTCTAATTGTAAACAAAATGAAAACTCTTATGAGCAGGGGGTAACTTTCGGCACCCCTTTGTCCAATAGATATGAGGGGATAAATATCGAATTTAACCGTTCATAAAAAATTAAAAAAGATTTTTCTTCAAAATACCCTGTATGTTGATACCCCTTTGTCCTATATATTTGAGGGAAAAAATCTAATGTACCTTGAAAACCGAATACCCGCGAATGATCGAAGATATGACATTGCCGTGACCTATTGATGGGATTCCCGAAAAGTTGAAAACTATTTGGGGAGAGGAGGAGCAACGGAGCCGGATGAGCTTTCACGTTAGTGCGAAAGCGATAAAGGCGTAGTTTGTGACGACGATGGAGAGCGATGCGACGTCTGAGAGAAACTCAGCCAGTGAACGATAATCATTCAGCGGCAAATAAGTGACTTCCACTTTTAGCCCCCAATCTTATTCGGGTAATAAGAGTGGCTGTTACTTTTGACCCCCATTATGATTTCTATGGCATCAACTTACTGCCAAAGTATCGGTCGGCGATATCCGATCTTTACATACAAATCTAATTAAGAAAGAAGGTTTTAACCGTATGAAAAACTTAACATCAAGAAGAAACTTCATCAGCGGCTTCATTATTTCAGCCCGTAAAAAGACATATTTTAATACGAAACGGACTGTAAAAACGGAGCAAATCATCACACCGAAAATCAAAGGAGGCGGAGGCTGAAATGGTATATTTCATAATGACCGTCACCATCGTCACTGCTGTCACCGGAGTCTTTGATCCCGGTTTGGCAAGCACTGGATATGTGTCCACATACCCGCTTGTTGGGGAAAGCCCCAAGCCCCTCGGAGGTGACGCCGATGGATAAAATCACAAAAAGCGTCACTTTCAAAATGCGCCTGACGGAAGAAGAATATGACGAACTGAAATCGCAGTCCGAGCGCACAGGTCTGACGATGAGTTCTATCATCCGCAGCGCGTGGAAGAATTTGAAGATCATCGAGCTTCCGTCACCCGACCTGCGCGAAACGCTTATCCAGCTTCGGCGCGCAGGCAATAATCTCAACCAGCTTACCAGAGTCGCAAACGAAGGCAGCATCCTTGTCCCCGAAATAAAAACAACGCTTTCCGATCTCACGGCTCTTGACCGAAGGATAAGCAGACTGATCGCAGGAGGTGAAGCGTAATGGCTGTAACAAAGATATGGAAAGTAACGGACAGGTTCGACAA
>JAFSTS010000317.1 GCA_017445685.1 Clostridia bacterium
CTCTTAACGAGGACTGCAGACTTAATATATCAATGATGTCGGACACTCATTTAGAGATGACCGATATTTTCAGACAGGTCTTTCTTATTAAAGGTCTTAAAAATATCAGCAAGGCTCAGTCCCCTGTTGACGCCGTACTTATTGACGGCGACCTTACAAATTATGCGGACGAGGATTCTCTTGCAAGATATTACAATATCATCAAAAAGTACAGTGTTCCCCCTGTTATAAGCGTTGCCGGAAACCATGACATCGGTCATGCCGGCGACAGAAATGTGACGGATATTTCCCGCGCTCAGGCAAAGGAAAACTTTATTCGCTACAACAACGAGTACAGAGGAACTCCCGGCAACGATGTTTATTACAGCCTTGAAATAAACGGCTATAAATTCATCGTCCTCGGCGACGAATCAATTGACGGCGGACACTTTGACACGATCTCCATGAGCGAGCAACAGCTTCAATTCCTCGACAGCGAGCTTGCAGCAGGCACAAAAGAAGGTAAGCCTGTTTTCGTATGCTGCCACTGGCCGATCGAAGGGATTAACGGTGAAGATGTTGTCTGGCCCGGAAGCGGTATTGAAAAATGGAGATATGATATTCACAGTATCCTCAAAGAATACGACAATGTTTTCTACATCAGCGGTCATATGCACACAGGCATCAAGGCTACTCTCGTTGACAAATTGTTTGGTCTTAGCAATGCCGAACAGGTTGACGGCGTAACTTACCTTAATCTTCCCACCTACGGAATAATCAATATGTTTGGTCTTTTCTGGTCGGGTACAGGCGCACAGCTTGAGGTTTACGACGACGAGGTCGTTTTCAGACCGATCTGCTACTTGACTCAGAACTGGTACGAAAACTCCGTTTACCACTTTGAAATAATCTAATTTGAAAAATTCATCCGTGATTTCACAAATGAGATCACGGATTTTTTTGGCTCACAGCAACGGACAATTCTTTATACACAATCCGCACACAGCTCCTCTGCCGATCATCTTATATTCTTTTTTCATAAATTCGCTGCACTTCGCAGCGTCAATTATATCCTCTCTTGTTGTCTCCGGCGTCCATAAAACGCCCTTCAATGCTCCGGCAGGACATTTTTCAACGCAAATATTACACTCATCACATTTCTTTTCAAAATCTTTATCACGGTCAGTTTCGAAAACGCAGTTTGTAAACAGCGTGCCAAGTCTGACGGCAGGTCCGAAAGTGCGATGAATAAACATATTGTTTTTGCCGATCGAGCCGAGATTTGACATACAGGCGATTTGGCGCGAGGAAAATCTTGCCTTATAATTCCAGCCGTCTTTGTTTATGCTTTGAGACGCACCGATCGGTATATATGAATAACCGTTTTTTTGGAGAAACAATCCTGTTTTCAGGACCGACTGATCTATAAACGCATTTACCGTTCTATAATGGTGAAAATAAGTATAAGTCGGAGCTGAATCCATTTCCTCAAAAACTTCCTTTGACATTCTGACTACAAATGAAACAGCATAGTTCATTTTTTCATTGTCAAATTCATTTATTTGCGTAAAACCGACATCTGAAATACCCAGATCAAGAATAAAATTCTTCAACTTATCCTGAAATTCCATTTCTGCTCCTTTTTTACATTCATATTTTAAACTGAAAATTTAATAATATTCCCGAAAGGGATGATTTTATGACAGAAGAAGAGTACCTTTTATCGAGAATCAGAAACATCAACAAAAATCTGTCAAAGCCTTTTTTGTCAAAAAAGAAGAGAATCAATCAAACAACTGCTCTTCGATTTTACAGAAATGAGCTTGAAAAAACAAGAGCCCTGAAAAACGAAGATGTTTTTTAAGGTTAAAACAGGCGAGGACAACAAAAATGTTCCTCGCCTGTTCGATTTTAATTTTGCGGCGCTTCCACCGGCTCAATGCTCGCGGTATGATTAAGTTTCAAGGTTGCAATGCTGTTTCCGACTTTTTTATAGGTGGTTTCTTCTTTGCTCTCTTTTTCCTTGAACGCCGTGACATAAAGCTTCAATTCATTTTCGCCGTAAGGGATATTCCTCGAAAGGCTGATGTATGTGAGCATATATCCCGGTCTTACGCCAAGAGAACGGTAGAGTATCTCGCCTTCGCCGTTTGTGATCGTGAACACAAGAACATATTTATTATAGCTCGGATTTGCAAGAGACATCGGCAAGGTAGTATTTGCGTCAGTGTAGTCAAGCTCGGTTAAAGCATAAAAATCAAACCTTGCATTGTCAAAGTCAAGCTGCATTTCATCAGACATTATCTTTTGTTCCTCCTCTGTTGAGGAGATCAGTGAGGCTGACAAATCGGACTCATCTCTGCCATAATACTTTACGGTCGCAGCTCTTGATTCTTTCGTCTGAAAAACGCCTGAAAACAGCAAAATTGCCAATATTACGAGAGCAAGACAATAACTGCTCCGATCGAACAGACGACATAATCCATTTTTGTTTTCAGACCGATCATATCGAAAAGCTTTTTGGGGAAAGCCTTATTATCTGTTTTCTTATTCGCCGTTTTATTATCGGTTTTATTTTCTGTTTCAGGCACAGAAACAGTCTCAGATTTTTTATTGATTACATTTTTACTATTGTTCTTTTTCTTTTTTGATTTTGCCATTTTTTTACCTCATCACTTCCACGGCAATGTGTTTATACCCCAAAACTGCGGATATCTGTTGATCTGTACCATATCCGAGGACACTGCAACACTCAGAGTATAATTGTTTTCAAGAAGATACGCAGCATCAAAGCCGGAATCAATATCCGTCGTCTGTGCGCCTGTAATGACCGAGAGCGTCGCAAGCGTACTGTCGTTGCCGGAAAGAGCTGTAGCATAGTAGTAACAAAAATCCATATTTCTGTTGTCATACCACGCTGCCTGATTATTTCCCTGATTGTCGCTGTATTCCGCGGAAAGAGTGTACGGAATTTTGGAATCGGTCAAGGTCGCATAGCCGGAGGAATCCTTCGCCTCGGTTACAACTTTAACGCGAAGATAGCCGTGACCTTTTCCCTTATATTTAACATCAACATGAAAGTTTGCAAAATAGTTGTCATCATCAGGATCGAGACTGAGGTTTATAAGCTTCGTATCAGTATCGATAACACCTGTTATATCGCTCAGGTTGATCCGGGTACCGTTATCCATAAAATAACAGTCAAGCTCTGTATTAAAATTCGACAATCCAAAAGAATTGTTGAACGGATCTGATGTGTAAACAAACCAAGCCAGAGCAGTTGCAACGATCAGCACCGCCACAGCCGCAATAACTATTAGCTTTTTGAGATCAAATCTTTTGTTTTCGCCTTTTTTCTCCAAGGTTAACACCACCTTAACGGTTGTCGTACTGGTGCGCACTGACGGTTACATTCGCTGTATAGCTATAGGAAGAAATCGCGCTTGTGTCGCTTATAGTACCTGCAATATTGCCGTATTCCGCCCAGAAATATATCTGGAATCCCAAAGACTGCTGCGGTTGAAGCAACGGCGCAGTATTAAATGTTCTTGTTCGCGTATTATAAGTGTCAAGAACTGAAACGGCGTCTTCAAGAGTCACTCCCCGCCTGAATGTAGAAGAGTTAAAGGAAGACAAAGAGCTTTCAATATATTCTTTTATATCGCCTTTATTATCATCTGATCCGGCAGGAAGATAAAAACTCGGCTCGGACGGAGAAGTTACAGTGGCAGTAGTAAAAACGATATATTTCAAACCGTTTGTCACGCTTGCCTGAGGAACATCGACCGTTAAATAAACTTTGGCTCGTACATCGCCCGTATTCGTCACCTTGACAAACTGACTGTAAACGACATCGTCAAAAAGCAATTCGTCAAAATCTTCAAATTTCGTTGCCGCTTTCAAGTTGAAATTCAAAGCAGTTTGCGAAATAGTCTGACTTGCGCTTAAATTATAGAACGAAACATCAATTGTCTGTGTGTCTGTCTGCGTAAAATAAGCCGTAGTCGGAGAGAGGACCGAAAAATACGCAATTACAACGCAAAAAACCGTAACAAGCGAAATAAACTTCAAGTTTTTTGATTTACTCATTTTCAGTCACCTCTTTCTTTTTTGCTATTATTTTTGTCAAAATTCTAAGTGCCGTAAACATCACGACCAAAGCTGCCAGAGTTATGGCAAGAACGATTCTGTTTGAAAAAGCAATCGACAAATACCCTGCATAGGGAAGATAAAAAACAACTTTTCCGACGATATCTTTCGCTTCGGAGGCTCCGTCCACAGTTGACGAGTTATCCCCTTTTGTGTAAAAGACTTCGTTTTCTCTGTCTATTTCGACGACCCTATGAGTAAAAGTGCCGCTTTGACTAAGTCTCACCGTCACAATATCACCCGATTGAAGCTCGTCAAAGGTAATTCCTTTTACGAAGACAGCGTATCCTCTTTTTATTGTCGGAGCCATACTGTCGGTCACTACGCTATAGCCTTTAAACCCAAAAACAGTCATCACAGCAACAAACAAAAAGAACAATACAAGAACGACAATTACTATGTTTTTAAAGATATTTGCAATTTTCATTTCGTTTATACACTGCCCAGTTCGGTCCAGGTTACATAATGTGCCTGTTTGCTTTCTATGACAACTCTGACAAAATCTGTCTTTCCGGCATTGTTTATGTCGGTGTTGTCGCCACTATATTTAATTGAGGAAATAAGCGGTATTGCAGTTGTATCAGTTGTCAAAACAACATGGCTGCTTCCCTGATAATAGTAATAATTATCATTTCCCCTTTGCCAGGCGTTGTCCATCACAACCTCAAGAACACTGCTGCTGTCAGTGCTGTTATATGTTACATCAACAGCAGTTGAACTCGAAGTATAGTTCTTATAAACGATCTTCACACGAAGCTGAGTGTCGATGTTCGATGAATTTGTCAAAACGATCGGTTCGTCGATAAGCTCGTCACCCGGAAGAAAATACGCGTTAGTGGTATCGACAAATCCGCCTGCGACAGAATAACTGATATCACCTGCGGTCAAAATCTGATGCTTTTCAGTTCCGGCGGCAAACCATGCCTGAGTCGCATTAAAGGAAACTACTCCGAAAACAACCGCAAGGCACAATACCAAACAGGCTATTCTTCTAATCATTGTCGCCGCCCTCCTTCTTTCTGATTCTGAAAAGTTCTATTTCGACTGCGAGCAAAACAACCGCCACAGCGACTGCCGTAATTCTTGCGGCAGATGTATTCAAAACTTTAAATAAATATCCGATATAACGAATGGAAAAAACTACTTTTCCTTTAACATATTTGTATTCTGTATTAAACGGATCACGAACAGAGTTATTGTCACCCTTTGTAACAAAAGATTTGTTCTTTTCGTCGATCCTGACAACACGATGAGTGCAATACCTTGACTCGGTATCGTCAGTAAAAGTGATAATATCGTTGACCTTGATCTCTTCAAAAGAAGCTTTTTTGTCAAAAACCGCAGAGCCGACCTTCAGCGTAGGCGTCATGCTGTCCGTTTCAACATAATAGACATCTATTCCGAAAAAGTGTGGCAGATAAACCACCAAAAAGAGAATACAAAGTATTGCAAGCCAAACAAGAACAGCGGCATCGAAAAATTTCGTTTTCATCAGTCTTCTTTGCCCTCTCTGTATTTCACCATAACATTTTTCATTTCAAAAGCAAATATTACAAAAAGCGGTAAAATCACGACAAGAAAATACACAGCTTTCGTTCTCTGAAGGTAAGAAATCGCTTTTCCCAAAGCAGGAATTTTAAACAAAACTTTACCAATGATGTTTTGCGGCTCGACCGTATACTCGTCATAAGACGGATTATTGTCGCCTTTAGTCGTAAAAACAGGAGAGCCTGAGCTGCTGTCAATTTCAAATATCCTGTGAGTATTCGGATATCCAAAAATAGCGGGATCAATTGAATAGAAAGAGATCACATCCCCTTTTTCAAGCGTCGACGCTTCAACCTTTTTAACGACTACGAGATCACCGACCTTATAAGTCGGCTCCATGCTTTCTGTCGCAAGAGACAAAACGGAAATGTTGAAAACGGACGGAACGGTATTTTTCCTTGATGAAATGATGATCGCAACAAACGACACCATACATAAAACAAACAAGGCAACCGACAAAAACAGGGATAGATACTTAAAAAACTTTTTCATTATGATACAAAAAACTCCGGAATAACATCAGTAACAGTCAAATTGGCGCTTTCATAGGTGCTGGCTGCGCTTGCATCAAGCTTGACCGTATAGTAAAGCTCATACGACCCTGTGGCAAGATTTGAGGCTGTCAGGATAGTAGCACTCGTGTCGCTGCCGGCAATGTCGGAAATAGTTCTCTCAACGCTTGTTGCTCTGGTAGTAGATGTGGAATCAACAAGCTGCGCCGCAACTTTTACATAATCGGCAAATGAGCCGGTATAAGAAATGTTGTCAAAAATAAAAGCAAAATGTGCATTGGTGTGATTATTTGTTACGACAACCTTATAGAAATATTTCTGACCCGGTACCATATAACGAGTACGAATCGTATCGTCTGTTATTTCGGTATAAATCTCGTCGTTATCGATGACACCGTCTCTGTCAGCGTCGACTGCTTCGTAAAAGATGTAGTTCGACGAAAGAGAATCGACTCCAACTGAAATCCGCTCCATATCAACTTGAGTTCCCATCGAAAACCAGCAAAGCGACGCGGCAATCAA
>JAFSTS010000318.1 GCA_017445685.1 Clostridia bacterium
AACAAGCTGAATAGAAGATAAATTCGTTGTATCGACAACAAGATCGGCTTTTGCTTTCATATCGTTTAGCAATATCCGTTCGGAGCTGATGGCGTCCTTTAAAGAAAAATTATTTTCACTTGAAAGCGGATGAAGTCTCCTCGTCTCCTTATATCTGCGAAGCAAAACCTCGTTATCAGCATCAACAAAAAGAATTTTATAGTTAAATCCGTTTTCTTTTAGCTGTAAAAGGCTTTCGTCAATTTTTTCAAGTTCGCTTTTAAGTCTACCGTCAACAACAATTCCTATTTTTTCAGGATTAAGATCCGACTCCATAATAAGATTGATAAACGGCAAAAACAAACTCGGAGGTATATTATCAGCGCAAAAATACCCCATATCTTCCATAGCTTTCAATACGCCCGATTTACCGGAACCCGACATACCGGTAACAATAATGATATCCACAAAAATCCCCTTAAACTATTTTAACTTCCGTCTCAAGAAAAACTCCTGTTTTGGCAAGAACGAAATCCTGAACAATTCCAATCAATTTTAATATATCCGCAGTAGTAGCGTTTCCTTTGTTAATTATAAAACCGCAATGTTTTTCACTTACCTGAGCGTCGCCTACATTTGCGCCTTTTAAGCCGCATTCTTCAATCAATTTGCCGGCATAATACCCTTCCGGTCGTTTAAAAGTGCTGCCTGCGCTCGGATAATCAAGCGGCTGTTTGTCTTTTCTTCTCCCCATGAAATCATCCATTTTTGCTCTGATTTCATCCTGATCGCCTTTTTTAAGCTTTAAATATGCTTTGCAGATAATTTTATCTGAATCCTTATAAACTGAATGTCTGTAAGAAAGCATCAGATCATTTCCCTCAAAAGAGCCGTGTTCACCGTCTAAGCCGATATGATCGCACTTAAAAAGTACATCTTTCATTTCGCCGCCGTAAGCCCCGGCATTCATATAAACTCCTCCGCCGACTGATCCGGGAATACCATAGGCAAATTCAAGTCCGCTCAGAGAATTATCAAGAGCAAATTTACATACCTTCATCAAGCTTGTTCCTGCAAGACAAACTATCGTAGTATCGTCGATAAGGCTTATATCATCAAAATCATTTCCAAGATGAATAACAACGCCCCTGATACCGATGTCTTTGACAAGAAGGTTGCTACCTCTGCCGACAATAAAAGGCTTGATGGATTTTTCCTTGCAAAAAGCAAGTATAGCTTCAAGCTCTTTCATGCTTTTCGGAGAGACAAAAACATCTGCATTTCCGCCCGTATTGAAAGTCGTATGACTTTTCATAGGCTCATTGTATTTGACATCAAATGTGAAAGGCTGCGCAAATTCGGTAAATTGTTTAATAATATCCATTTGCAAATTACCTGTTGAGCAGAGCAGCGCCGATAATACCTGCGTCATTTTTCAATTCAGCAGTGCAAATCTTCGTTGTTCTTTCATAATTTTTGTTATAAACCTCTTTATAAGCAAAATCACGAAGAGGAATAATCAAATTATCTTTTTCATTGCTTATTCCGCCGCCGACGCAAAGAACATCAGGCTGAAGAGCGTTGATGATGTTCGTAACACCTACGCTGACATAGTAAATATAATGATCCACTACTTCCGTCGCGGCTTTATCACCCATCCTCTTACCGTCAAAAGCAGTTCTGCCGCCGACTTTGTCAATATCACTGTCAACAAGCTCCCACATTTTGCTGTCTTTGCATTCAAGCATTTTTTCTTTCGTCTGTTCTATGAGAGCTGTTGCAGAAGCGTAAGCTTCCCAGCAGCCTTTTCTGCCGCAGTTGCACTGTTTTCCGCCAAATGAAATAACCGTATGACCGTATTCACCGGCTGAGTCGCCGCAACCCGATACAAGCTTTCCGTCAACGACTACACCGCTTCCGACGCCTGTGCCAAGAGTAATTGCAACAACATCTTTAAAACCTTTGCCGGCGCCTGCATAAGCTTCGCCTAAAGCTGCGCAGTTTGCGTCATTATCAATAAAAATCGGAATATTGGGAATATGCTCTGCAAAAAGTTTTTTTGCCGGTACCATATAAAATCCAAGGTTATTGGCATATTCAATGTTACCTGTCGTTTTATTGATAGAACCGGGAATGCCGATACCTATTGATTCAATATCCTCATTTTTAAGACCTGCGTCAGCAATTGCGTCAACAGTTGCATCGGCCATATCCTTAAAAATATCTTCGGCAGATCTGGGAAGATCGGTTTTTCTTTTTCCTCTGCCGATGATCTCCATTTTTTCGTTTACTACTCCGACGGCAATATTTGTTCCGCCAAGATCAATTCCTATTTTATACATTTTGTAATCCTCCTGTTTGTTTTAATAATTATGCCAAATTTCAAGCTCATCTTCCTGAGGGACAATGTCGTCAGACATTCCGAGCTTATGAAGCAGTTCTCTGGCAGCGTTGTAACCAAGCTGTTTTTGTCTTTCGTTAACTGCAGCAGCCTCAATGATAATTGAAAGGTTTCTGCCCGGTTTTGAAGGAACGGTCGTCAATGGTACATCTACTCCAAGAATATCAATCGTCTGACTCTCAAGTCCAAGACGGTCGTAAATCTTATTGTTATCCCAAAGTTCGATATTAACAACAAGCTCGATTTTCGTCGAAAGCTTGACAGCGCCCATGCCGAATATTCTTCTTGCGTTGATTATACCGACGCCGCGAAGTTCGATAAAGTGACGAATGTTGTCAGGCGCAGATCCGATAAGTGTATTTCGCGTCGTTTTTCTGATTTCAACAGCGTCGTCGGCAACAAGCCTATGTCCCCTTTTAATTAGTTCAAGGGCAGTTTCACTTTTACCAACACCGCTTTCACCTGTTATTAAAACGCCAACGCCGCTGATTTCCATCAAAACTCCGTGACGGGTTTCTCTTGGAGCAAGCTCAATTCCGAGATAGTCGATCAAGCTTGACATTGCCGGAGAAGTTGCCTCACCTGTTTTCAAAAAAGGAACATCGTATTTTTCAATTATTTGCTTGTATTCATCAAAAAAATCAAGATCCCTTGCTACAACAATGGCAACCGGGTCATTTTTCAGAAAAAGCTCAACGCGCTCATTAGCCTTGTCTTTTCCGAGTGAACGAAGATATTCATGCTCGGCAAGTCCAATAAACTGGACTCTGTTTTTATCAAAATATTTTTCATATCCGCAAAGAATCAAACCCGGTCTGCTGACATCACTTGATGTAACATGAACAGAGCCTGCGTTTGAAGACATATAAATCACTTCGTATTTCATGTCCTTGATGACATGATTAAGTGAAACAGAATATTTTCTATCCATAAAATCACCCATTCCCCTTAGTAAACATTATATATTATTTTTGTGATAATTCCAATAGTTTTTTCAAAAAAAGTCATCAAATCCCAAAAAATATAATAAATTTAAAAAAAAACACAGTGGGGTAAATTTATGTTTCAAAATTTATTGTCGATTCTGCTTTATGTTACTTTACATTTAAACACTAACAGTTCGTTTCCGCCTCCTATGAGTAAAAGTGAAGAAGCAGAATGTCTCCAAAGAATGAAAAACGGTGATTTAAACGCAAAAAACAAACTTATTGAACATAATCTTCGTCTTGTTGCTCACATCATTAAAAAGTATTATTCAAATTATTTTGAACAGGACGATTTGATATCCATCGGATCAATAGGACTGATAAAAGCTATAAATTCTTTTGATTATGAAAAAGGAACAAGGCTTGCAACTTATGCTGCAAAATGTATTGAAAATGAAATATTGATGTATTTTCGTTCTACAAAAAAATCCTCTCAGGATGTCTCGTTAAATGAGCCGATCGAATCTGACAGCGACGGAAACCCCATAACGCTCATGGATGTTATGTATTCCGACGACACTATAGCAGATGATATTGATTTAAAAATCAAAATCAAGAAACTATCAAGGTACATTGATTACCTGACAAATGAAAAAGAAAAAACGATCATCATTAAACGGTACGGTCTTGACGGTAAAAAGCCGCTTACGCAAAGAGAAATTGCAAAAAGCATGGGTATTTCCAGATCGTATG
>JAFSTS010000028.1 GCA_017445685.1 Clostridia bacterium
ATGTTGATGTTTTGATGACCGACGGTAAATTGAAATGTAAAGTTCTTGAAACGGAGAAAGCAAAATGAAAGATATGACATTTGAACAAGCACTGAAAAAACTGGAAGAAACTGTTGAAAAGCTTGAAAGCAAGGATTTATCTCTCGACGAAAGCATGAAATTATATTCACAGGGAAACGAGCTTTCCGCCTTTTGTCTTAAATGCCTTGATGAAGCTCAGATCAAAATAACCGATATTTCCGAAGTTGATTCTGCGCAGGAATGATAATATGAATAAAAGATATTCTGAATATTTATCTCTGATTGAAGACAGGTTAAATAATCTTCTCAAATCTGACTCGGACGATATCGTGACCGAAGCGATGAAATACAGCTTGTTTGCAGGCGGAAAACGCGTCAGAGCCCTTTTAACGCTTGAATTTTGCTATCTTTGCGGCGGAGACATAAACAAGTCGATTGATTATGCCTGTGCTGTTGAAATGATTCACACTTATTCTCTGATACATGATGATTTACCTTGTATGGATGACGATGATATGCGCAGGGGAAAGCCTTCATGTCATGTTAAGTTTGGCGAAAACTATGCCCTTCTTGCCGGTGACGGACTTCTTACTCTTGCGTTTGAAACGATTTCAAAATGTAAGAACAGTTTTCAGAACAATTGTCTTGCCGTGTGCGCTTTGTCTCAATGCGCCGGATATGCCGGAATGATGTGGGGACAGACGCTTGATTTACAAAACGAGTGTAAAGCTGTTGACCTTGACACGATTCAGAAGACTGATTTTCTAAAAACAAGCAAGCTCATCGAAGCTGCTTGCGTTCTCGGCTGTGTCAGCGCGTCAGCTGAGGAAAAATATATAAATACAGCCGCCGATTATGCAGAAAATATGGGCTTGGCTTTTCAGATAGTGGACGATATTCTCGATGTTACTTCTTCATCGGAAGAGCTTGGTAAACCTGTTGGCAGCGACGATGAAAACAAAAAGTCAACTTATGTTTCTATTTTAGGTCTTGAAGAATCTGAAAAAATGGCTGCCCGGTTTACCGATAAAGCTTTGACTTCGCTTGATCTTTTCGGAGACAAAGCTGATGAATTGAAAGAATTTACAATAAATCTTTTAAGCAGAAAAAAATGATTGGAAGCGCAATCTGATGGATAGTATTCTTCAAAAAGTTAATACACCTTCCGATTTGAAGGATTTAAGTTATTCCGATCTTGAAAGGCTTGCCGCTGAGATCAGGGAGCTTATGATAGACACTGTGTCAAAAAACGGCGGTCATCTTGCTTCTAATCTCGGCATTGTGGAGCTTACGATCGCAATACATAAAGTTTTTAAGTCTCCATCTGATCAGATAATATTTGATGTCGGTCATCAGGCTTATGTTCATAAGATTCTGACCGGAAGAAAAGACGATTTTTATAAATTAAGAACCGAAAACGGAATATCAGGCTTCACTCGACCCGATGAAAGCGAGCATGACATATTTTTCAGCGGTCACAGTTCAACATCTGTTTCCTCTGCTTTTGGACTTGCAATGGCAAATAAGCTGAAAAACAGTAAAAATCATGTTGTTGCAGTCTGCGGTGACGGCGCATTTACAGGCGGACTTGTTTTTGAAGGACTTAATAATGCCGGACGAAATAAATCAAAGTTGATCGTTATCCTTAATGATAACGAAATGTCTATTTCAAAAAATGTCGGCTCATTTGCAAAATATTTGGCCGTTGTCCGTTCAAAACCGGAGTATGAAAAAATTAAGTCAAGGACAGAAAAGGTGCTCGGCAGGATTCCTTTTGTAGGAAGACATATAACCAAACTGATTTACAGGATCAAAACAAATCTCAAAAACTTCATCTATAAAAGCACGATGTTTGAAGATATGGGATTTAGATATATGGGGCCTATAGACGGTCATAATATTGAACGGATTTGCGACGCTTTGGAAAGCGCGAAGATGATCGATTCTCCTGTTCTTCTTCACGTCAAGACAACAAAGGGGAAAGGCTATGATTTTGCAGAACAGCAGCCGAGTGAATTTCATGGAATTTCCAGGTTTGATATCAATA
>JAFSTS010000029.1 GCA_017445685.1 Clostridia bacterium
AGCGGAGAATATAAGAAGATCGGTAAAGAGCTTGCAAAACGGCTGAACAACATGCTCTATTATGTCCGTGACAACGTAAAATGGGACGAACTTACAGAACAAATAGGGCAAAAATTAGATCATCTTACGGACGTTATAAATGGCTTTGTCGAAGAATTCGATTGGCATGAGCTCGGCGTGCAGGTCGGAAACGGCGTAAATCTGGTGGTGAATTCACTAAACAGACTTTTGACTGGCGTTGATTGGGAAATGCTGGGCTATCAATTTGCACAAGCTGTAAACGGCCTTTTCGAAACGGTTGACTTTAACGCTATAGGACAGCTTGTCGCCAACGGAATAAATGTCGTAATCGACTTCTTGTACGGTGCTATTAAGGGCTGGGATCCGGTTGTTGCAGCAGAAAAGATCCGTGATTTCTTCAAGGGCATTGCGGATAACGTCCATTGGGACAACCTACGCGAGCTTTTCGTTACAGGACTTAAAAAATTATGCACGTTTATTGACACATTCACAGATAACTTTGATGCTGTTGCCGAAGCGCAGAAAGTTGCAGATCATCTTACTAAAATGTTCCATGATATCCCGTGGGAACAAATAGGAACGAGCATAGGCAACCTTCTTTACGATGCTTTTGATTATGCAATTACTTTTTTGACTAAGACCGACTGGAAGTCTCTCGGAGCAGGCGTTGTTACGATGATCCAAAATGCATTGACAGCGGAAAATCTCTGGAAAGCGGGAAAATTCCTAAACTCGCTTATGAACGCAGTACTTGATTTTATTGAGGGCGGTTTAAGTGAGATTGACGGAACGGATATTGGCAATAAAATAGGAGTATTTCTTAGCGGTTTAAACTGGGATCAAGTCAAAAGCAGATGTTGGTCTATAGCAAAACAAGTCATTATAGAGGCTATTAAAGCTTTCATAGAATTAGCCGCAAATGCAGCGATGAACAAGTTAACATTTGGTCTTTGGGGAAAAATATATGATGCTGTGATGGAAAAGAAGTATGCAGGCGACTCGGGCAAAGAAGCAGGCACTGCCTTTGAGGAAGGGTTAAAACAGTCGACTAAAAAAATCGGCAATGCAGGACACAGCGACGCCATTGCATACCTAGAAAGCTTTAAGAAAGAGGCTGATATACATTCCCCGTCGGGCGAGATGAAAAAAATCGGGTCGCAGCTTACCGATGGTCTGAAAAACGGTACAAAAGGCATGTCAAATGCCGCAAAATCCGGCTTTAGCGCGGCTATGGAGGACATAAGAAAGTCAGCAAACTCCACAGCCGGTACGATCAAAAAAAGCTTTTCTGATGTTGGGACGTATCTAAAAACGGCTTTTTCTTCAGCGGGAACCTCGGCATCAGATGCCGTTTTAAAAATGAAAGCTCCGTTTACAGGCTTGAACACATATTACAAAACGCTTGCAACGGACATTTCAAAAGCTTTTAGCGGTTTGCCAAACAATATTTCGTCTACTTTCAAAAAAGCTTACTCTGCGATGACGGGAGCGTTCTCACAGGCAAAATCTTATTTCAATAATCTTGCAAGTGCTATAATCGCTCAGTTCAATAGCATTTCGTCCGGTATCAATAAGAATATAAGCTATATGAAATCAACTGTAAACAGTGCAATAAGCGTAGCGGTAAATTCCGCAGAAGGGTATTCAAGCAGTTGGTTCAATGTCGGTGCTCACATCTGTACAGGTATAGCTAAAGGCATTAAAGCGAACACACCTTATCTAAAAAGTGTTGTCAGTAGCTTGACAAACTCCTTGGTGAGTCAGGCAAAAAAGGACTTACAAATACACTCTCCGTCTAAACTCTTTGAAAAAGAAGTGGGCTTGATGATTGGTTACGGTACCGGTAATGGTATATCCGATTCACTTCCCTACATCTTAAAGATAATATCTGGGCTGTCCAAGTCCATGTCAGACGAGTTTAACGATGGTCAATATGCGATAAAGAAAATCGATACATCGAATATTAATGTACCGCTTGAAAACTTCTCAGACAAAATAGTTGACAGCTTTACTATGTTGATAAACAAACTCGAAGGAATTGCTGACAGAGTATCTATCTCGATCCCCGTTGCCAGCGGAAAGGTCGTGCCTTATAATACGTCAATTCCTAAGTCTTCTGCTTCTGACTCCGCAGAAATCTACATCAACATAAAAAGAGCTGTCTCGGATGGATTTACGGCGGCTTTGAGCGATATTTACAAATCGAGCGGAAACGATACTACAACAATACTCGTACAGCTTGACGGTGACACAATTTACCGCAAGGTTGTTCAGCTTAACAACAAATCCTTAAAAATTAACGGGTCCGGCTTTGCGCTGGCGTAAAAAGGAGGGGACTTATGGGTTCATCCGTATCTGCGACGACTGCCGCGCGGTATATCGGATTGCAGGTGAGAATTGCGCAAAATGTTAGTGATCTGTATGTCAACAGCGCATCCCTGACACGCACATTCGATAACAATATTGTAAGCGTTGACATTGAGTCGGCAGTATCAAGCGGAAGTACAATTGAAATGGGGGCTGTGTGCGCATCCTGCGCGACCATAAAGCTTAGAACTGTTAGCTCAAATGATGCCACAGTCATAAAAAGAGGTTCGTATGTTTCTTTTATTGCGCTGGGAAATACCACGTCACACCCTTCTGCCGG
>JAFSTS010000030.1 GCA_017445685.1 Clostridia bacterium
AATGCCGAGCTCAAAAAGCTTGAAAAGGAAGCTCAAAAGAGAAATTATGAAAACACTATGGCGCAGGTTCATCGAATCGAGGGGATAATTGCCCGGCAAAAACAGTGGAACAGGCAGCGAAATATCAAGACTGCCGAAAGCAAACAGAAAATGATCGACAGAATGACGAAGGATCTTGTCGCTCCTCAGGAAACAGAGGAAAAAATCTCGTTTGGTTTTTCAATTAAGTTTGAAAGCGGGAACGATGTTTTGACTGTGGAAAATATTTCAAAATCTTTTGACAGCAAGGTACTCTTCAAAAATGTCAGCTTTGAAATTAAAAAAGGCGACAGGGTTTTCTTCCTTGGAGCAAACGGCAGCGGAAAGACAACGCTTTTGAAGATCCTTGTCGGAAAAGAAGAAGCAGACAGCGGCTTTTTTAAATTCGGCTCCAATGTGAAAATCGGTTATTTTGATCAGACGCTTGAAGGTCTGAACAGCCGAAAAACAGCTTTAGACGAGGTGTATGACAGCAACCGTCAGATGAGCGTTACACAGATCAGAAATGCCATGGCAAGATTTTCCTTTACGGGAGATGAAGTCAACAAAAAAATGGATGAGTTGTCCGGCGGCGAGCGCGCAAAAATAGCTCTATTGAAACTGATGCTGACGGGCGCTAATGTGCTGATTCTTGACGAGCCTACAAACCATCTTGACATAAATTCCCGCGAGGCGCTCGAGGAGGCGCTTGAGAAATATGAGGGAACATTGATTTGCGTTTCGCACGACAGATATTTTATAAACAAGCTTTCAAAAACAATAATAAAAATCGATGAAAATACTGCTGAAAAAATTGACGGCGGATACGATGAATACCGTCAGATAATTATTGAGAGAAAAGCTGCTGAAGCTGCAACTGAATCGAAGCCTGTTTTAAACGACTACAAGCTTCGAAAGCAGCAGGAAAGTCAAAAAAGAAAGCTCACGACTCAGATTACAAAAACCGAACAGGAGATTTCCAAAACCGAGCAGGAGCTTGAGGATGCTGAAGCGCAGCTTCAAAATTCCGGCGGCAGCTCGGACTACGAGACGCTTATGAAACTGTCGGAGAATATTGCGTCTCTTAAAGAAAAAATCGAACTTCTTCTTGAAAAATGGGAAGAATTGAACGAAGAAAAAGAAAAATACGAATAGGCTCAAAAACCTATTCGTATAATTTATTATCTGTAACCTTTTCACTGTTGAGTCGTGAAGATTCTACGCTGAAAAAAACTGCCGCCTCGTTTGCGAGAAAATCTATTCTGTAAAACCCGTCTTTTGCTGAAGCTTCACCTTTTTTAAACGAAAAGGAACGCAAAATGTTTTCAGTGTGATCCTTGTCAACCTTTTCGTACGATCTTATAACATCGGCGCAGATATCAAAAAACTTCTTTTCGTCAAGAGCTTTTTCTCTTTGCGCGGTCACAGTACACTGAAAAATTCTTCCTGATTCTTTTTGCGATTTAAGCGTGAGAAGTATGTTTTCCCCCAAGAGAAAATTGTAAACCAAATTGTCGCCGTCTTCAAGAGCGCAGATGTTTTTCTTGTCAACTCTTTCGTCTGATATTTTGTTGAATCTTGAAATAAAAATCGGAACGCTTATCAGCTCTTTTTCTCTGCAGCCCGAAGCAAAAGCAAGGCACAAAATCAAAAATAATGCAAATGGTTTTTTCAAAAATAATCACCCATTGAATTTTATTTGTTCAACGGGTGATTTATTACTTTTAGATTATACAAAACACAAATCCTGTTATAATGATCGATTCATGCGAAGTGTTTAAGAGTTGTGCAAACGATTTCGGGGAGGTTATTGATTCGAGGAAAGAAAATGCTGTTTCCCAAGCCTCTGCTGACGATCATTGTTGACGAGCCTGACTTGTATTCTCCGGCGTAGTATTTTGGAAAGAACCCCTGATTCGGAGCATAAATGCCGCCAACGAAAGGTAAGATTACCTGTCCGCCGTGAGCATGACCGACAAAAATCAGGTCAGCTCCGTTTTCAGCGTAGGTTTCAAAAAATTCAGGTCTGTGGCTCAAAAGTATTTTAAAACTGTCGTCGTCCGTTGCAAGCGTATCCTTGATCCAGCCGCAATAGACTTCTTCACGATCATAGACATCATATCCAAATTCCGTCGCATCAACAAGGTCGTGAACGCCGCAGATCGTTATATAACTATCCCGAACAAA
>JAFSTS010000031.1 GCA_017445685.1 Clostridia bacterium
ACTCGTCTCCGGCGCAAACTTTGAGACGGAAATAGCACAAAACAAATAATCGGCAAAACGATATTTACATAAAAAATCACCGGACAAGAAATGTGATCTTATCCGGTGTTTTTTCCTTAATTATCAGTTGCTGATTTCAGACGGGTCCTGCTTGAGCTTTGTTCTTCTGAATTTCGCAGGGGTCACGCCGTAAAGCTCTTTAAACTTGTTGATAAAGGAGCTTGTGCTTTTCCAGCCGACTTCGCGACTTATCTTGTCCATCGACATATCGGTGTTGAGAAGAAGCTTTTCTGCCTCTTTGACTCGGCAGATGGCGATATAATCTTCAAACTTTATGCCGAACTGATTTTTGAACTGATGGCTGATATATGAAGATGAAAAATAGCTCTTTTTGATGATAGTTCCGACGGGAAGCTTCAGGTTTTCCGGGTCGCTGAGCAGGTCGACGATCTTCTGAATACAGGTCGAATAAGCAATTGAACCGTCAACGATCCCCGATTCAACGATCCTGCCGATCCATTCGTACGCCGTGCATTTTCTGATGGTGTAGAACTTGTTGAGCGAATCGATCTTCCAGGATTCAGGGTCGGGGAAATACTTCCTCTCAAAAGAATATCTCTGTTCAAGACCCTTTACCCCGGCTTTTCCCATGTTGAATATGACCGGCGCTGGCATCATAGTGATCCTGTCAAGAAGCGTCGAGGAAAGCTGGTCGCAGACATCTTCGAACAAATCAATCGGGATGAGGATATTGATACATTTTCTGCCGTTTGGCCTCGTCGGATGAAGGCTGTGAATATCGCTCGGACGAAGCAGCACAACATCTCCCACAGTTACATCAACTCTTTCTCCGTTGACGACATGATAATAGCCGTCCTCGACCGTCACGGCAAATTCATAGTAGTCGTGATCATGAGGAAAAACATCGGTCCTCGTGTCAATTTTAACGATCGAAATAGCAGAATGAAGCTTTGCAACTGTCCTCTGAACATTCTGTTTCATAACTACCCTCCGCGCTTTTCACAAAAAGCAATCTAATGTGGATCAAATCCGATTCAATCACTTAAATTATACAATAATTATTCGATTATGTCAAATAAATAATTATAATTTGATCACTTGATCTGCTTTCTCTTATTGTAAAAAAACATTCCGACACCTGCGCCGCATATCAGCAGGTATCCGGCTACGCTCAAAAGGTCGGGAGTCTGGTTGAAAACGAGAAATCCAATTATAGCGGCAAATAGAATTTGTGAGTAGTCGTAAACGGAGATCTCCTTTGCAGGAGCGAAAAAATACGCCTTTGTGATGCCGAACTGACCGACGCAGGCAAACACTCCTGCCAAAATCATGTATATCAATTGAAGCCCCGTCATCGGCGCATGGTCAAAAATCATGAACGGCACGCACACAAGACATGAAAAAAGCGAGAAATAGAAAATAACACGGAAACTGTTTTCACCGCGACTGCCGAGTTTTCTCACGAAAGTGTACGCGCAGCCTGCGCATATCCCGCCGAGAAGCCCTATCAGGCTTGCGAAAAGCTTAGGGTTTTCAAGGCTTGGTTTTATAACAAGCACGCTTCCCAAAAGAGCCGTAAGCACACCCGTCACCTGTATAGCTGTCGGTTTTTCACGAAGCAGAAAAATTGAAAAAATGATCGCAAAGAAAGGGGAGAGCTTGTTGAGCATATTTGCATCGGACAAAAGCAGCTTGTCAACAGCGTAAAAATTGCAGACTATTCCTATGCTGCCGAAAAGCGACCTGAAAAACAGATCGGTCAGACATTCTTTTTTCGGCTTGAAGGATACTTTGTTTTTTATCATCAAGAAGCTGATGAATAAAAGAGCAAAGGCGTTTCTGAAAAACGCCTTTTGAAACGGTGGGAGTGAATCGCCTGCAAGCTTTACAAACATCGACATCATGGAAAAGCCGAATGCCGCTAAAATGATAAAGGCGATACCCTTGCTTTTTTCTGTTTTGATCAAAGATTTTCTTTCCATTCTTTTTCCTTAAAACCAATCAGAACTTTATCGTCAGTGACGACGATAGGTCTTTTGACGAGCATTCCATCGGTTGAAAGCAGCTTCAGTTTTTCTTCAACACTCATTTCGGGCAGCTTGTCCTTAAGGCTCAACTGTTTGTACAAAATTCCTGAGGTGTTGAAAAACCTTTTGATGTCACAGCCGCTTGTTTCGTGCCATTTTTTCAGTTCGTCGAAAGTCGGGTTGTCAAGTTTGATATCTCTCTTATCATAAGCAAAGCTGTTGTCGGCAAGCCATTTTTCGGCTTTCTGACAGGTCGTACATTTCGGATAGCAGATAAAAAGCATCGTCTTTCCTCCTGAAAGCTTTATTCAAAATAAACGACTTTGTTGTTTTCGGCAGATTCGAAAATTGCTTCAATGAGTTTCATCAGGCGAATCTGCTGCTCGTGGGTGACAAGCTGCGTTTCCTCGCCCTTGATCGCTTTAATAAGGTTTTCGTGCAGAACGCTTCTTTTGAAACAGTATTCTTTTTTTAGCTCGGGGAGGGGAAATTCTTTAATGGAATCGTCCGTTCTCGGCGCCATCGTCTTAGTCAGACCGACTCCGGCACGGATAGGCTCGGCATCCTTGTTTTCCCAGTCCTCGACCATGACGACCTTGCCGTTGTTTTCCCAGTCTTCTATGACGGCAGTGCCGTTTTTGCCCTGAACATACCATCTGGGCAGTGATACGAAGTTGCTCGTTCCGACTTCAACATGGTAGTCTACCCCGTTATCAAGCTTGAATTCAACCTTGAAATTGTCGTCAACATCGTCCGTAGTTATCATGCTTGTCTGCGCATAAACGGATACGATTTTTGCGTCTTCAAAAAAGTGAAGCACCTGGTCAAAAAGATGAATGCCCCAGTCAAGTATCATGCCGCCGCCGTATTTTTTGATGTTGCGCCAGTCGCCGGGTACTCCGCGTGAGCCGTGTACTCGTGATTCAATGTTAAAAACATCGGAAACAGTGTTGTCTTCAACGATCTGCTTTACAAGAAGATAGTCGGGATCCCAGCGTCTGTTCTGGTGAACGGTAAAGATCCTGTTGTTTCTGTTTGCAGCTTCGATCATTTCCTTAAGCTCGTCAACGCTGAGAGCGACAGGCTTTTCGCATATAACATGCTTGCCGTGCTCAAGCGCATCAATTACGATTTCCTTGTGAACATCGTTGGGGGTCGCCACAACAACGAAGTCGATATCTTCATCCTCAAGAAGCTCCTGCCTTGAAGAATAAGTGATAATGTCGTATTTTCGGGCAAGAGCGCACCTTTCTTCGTCGATATCAAAGCATCCTTTAACTTCGATCTCATCGGGGAACTGAAATTTCATTATTCCGTGATGACCCATGCCCATGCCGCCGTAACCGATAATGGCGGCTGTAATTTTTTTCATTTGCTTTACCTCCGGGGAATAAATACACAGTTATTTTACTACTTACCTTAATATAAGTCAATAATCAAAGGGATAAAAAAGGCTGAAAAACAAAAAAACAGCCACCCTATTGGATGACCGCTTCAGTGTGTTGGCATCGTCCTATCTTCCCGGGCCGTCGCCAGCCAAGTATTGTCGGCACAGGTGAGCTTAACTACCGTGTTCGGGATGGGAACGGGTGGACCCTCACCGCCATTGACACCAACTGTCAGGGGCTTCAACCCCTAACGACTTGTCTATTATATCACCGAGTTTTTTGTTTGTCAACACTTTTTTTAAAAAAATTTAAAATTTTTCAAAGTTTTTTCAGACAGTTCCTTTTAAATTAAATTTTTGGTGTATTTATTCATAATATTTTTCCAGTTTTTTCACATCGTTTTCATCAACTGCCTTTGAAAAAACGATCATGTCGTCAACGAGCACCAGCATTTTGTGAGTTTCGTTATTGTATGTGCCGGGGCCGTCGTTGCCGATGGAGTAGGAAAGAGGGAGGTTTTTTACAAAGCAGCTTTCCGGCAGGGAAAAGCTTCCTGCTTTTTTGAAATTGTAATAAAACCTGAGCTGATCATTTTCCTTGTCAAAGCAAATGACAGTGTGCACCCAGCCGCCTGAAATTTCTTCGGGGAAAGTAACCGACGGCTCGGTACAGGCGTCACAGTAGCCGATATGAACTCTCATTCCGTCAGCGCACAGGAAAACGCAAATACCCGGTTCATTTCTGTCAGCAAATTCCCAGCTTTTGTTTGCAAAAACAGGAGGATTGTCAGTGCCGAGAGAAGCGTTCATTTTCACCCAGAACGCAACGGAAAAGCTTTTATTTGAAAAATTCAGACTGTCGATTTTTGCAAATCCTGTTTTTCCAAGCTCCGCGTACGAGCCGCGCACACCGTTGGAATAATATTTGATTTCACCCTGTTCGGCAGGAGCATGGTTTCCCGTTTTGTCCAAACAGTTGTTGTCAAATGTTACGGCAAGCTCGATCTCATCTTTATTAAAGAAGCTGTAAAGTCCGTTTTCGCTGTCAATTTCGGGAGTCGGCTTTGTTTCGGGGATATTTTCGACAGCCGTGACTATGTTATATTTTTTTTCATAACCGGAGAAAATACCTTCAGGGATCTGCGAAGAATAACCATCGGGGTCGTATTCGGGAATGTCGATACCGAAAGCGTAAAGCACGATCGCAGAAATATCTCTCGTCTGCATAAAGGCAGGCTTTGAATGCTTTATGACGGTCTTTCCTGCCGCGCCGAAGAAAATATATTTCTCCGTGTCGGTAATTCCGCCGTGACCGTTTTTGAAACCGCCATGATCTGTGATCGAAAGAAACAGCGTGTCGTCTATAATGCCCTGGTTGCAGTATTCGTCGTATATCATGCCGAGATATTCATCTGTCTTTGTTATCGTTGCAAGATGTTCAGGACTGCCGTAAGTATATTTGTGTCCTGAGCTGTCAACATCGTCAAGCTGGATAAAAAGAAAATCAGGCTTTTTCTTAACACATTCGAGAATTTTTCCGATAAGCTCTTTGTCAGGCATTCCGCCGCAGGTCTCAACGCCGATATTGCTTTCAAGAAGACCGATGTTGATATCGTTCCAGTGAGAGCACGAGCAGATAAGAGCGTCGGGAAAGTTCTGCCTGATACGCATGAAAAGGGAGGGGAGAGCGGCGTTTGAATAGCTGCCCTGATTGATACTTTCGTTGGTTAAGCCGTGGACAGAGGGCTTTGCGCCAAGCAGCATAGCTCCCCAGTTTTGCGCGCTGATGGTCGGAGCCATTGAAAGCGCGTCTGTCGTAAAGCACTCGTTTTTAAATATTCTGTCGATGTTTGGAGTAGGGGTGTTGTTGCAAAAAGCGCCCATTCCGTCAATTCCGACGACAACGACATGATTATAAATTCTTTTTCCCATTTGAAAAACCTCCGTGAAGATTTGATGATATTATACTACTTTAAAATTTTTTTGCAATTGCATTTTCGAATTATAGCAATTTATTCTTTATTCAAACTGTTCGCAGAAGCTGAATGTTACAAAAAATTCACAAATATTATGTTGACAATTCATAATTTGAGTTGTATATTATTACATAGAGTTTAGCACTCGGAGCTTAAGAGTGCTAAACGATAAAAAACGGAGTGACGGATATGGAGTTGTCAGAAAGAAAAAAGAAAATCCTTGCTTCCGTCGTGGAACAGTACATCAAGACCGGCGAGCCGGTTGGCTCCAATGTTTTGCTGAAGAGTCTGGATTTTTTCGTCTCCTCTGCAACGGTCAGAAACGAGATGTCGGAGCTTTGTGAAATGGGGCTGCTTGAGCAGACTCACACTTCTTCGGGCAGAGTGCCGACCCACAAGGGCTACAGGTATTATGTTGACGAGCTGATGAGCGAGCGAAAGCTTGACGACGAGCTTCGGCGGCGCATAGACATGATGGCCGGTGTGCATTTTAACGACCCGGAAAAGCTTCTTGAAGCGGCAGGGGAAATACTTGCGGATATCACAAAGTGCGCTGTTGTTTCAACAACACCGAGCGATTCAAACGCGAAGATCAGGAAAATCGAGCTGATCCCCGTGGCAAAGAAAACGGCGATCGTCGCTTTGCTGACATCGGGCGGAGTGCTGAAAAACAGGGTATGCAGAACGGATGTTGAGCTTACGCCGGAGATTGTCGAGATGTTTTACAAGCTGTCGGCGGAAAACTTTGTCGGCAAAACCGTGGCGGATATCCAGACGGCGATGATACAAAGCCTTGTGGTGTCTTTCGGAGAAAATTCTCTTATGCTGTCTCCGATAATAATCACAGTCGCAGACCTTGCAAAGGATGTTGCGCGAAGCGAGGTAATGCTTGAAGGGCAGACAAATCTCTTTAAGCTCGATTCAGCTCAGAACACTTATGAAATACTTGATTTTCTCAAGCGCGGCGATATCGTCAACGACCTTATTTCGTCAGGAAACGACCGTGTGAAAGTTTTCATCGGCGGTGAAAATCCCTACAGCCAGTTGAGCAACTCCAGCATGATTTTTTCACGATACGGTGTTGACGATTCGACCTCAGGGGCTTTCGGGATCATCGGCTCGACCAGAATGGACTATGCGTCCTTCCTGCCGAGTATAAAATATATGAACGACATCGTCTCCGACATCCTCAAAAGGACGCTGGAGTAAATACAGAAAGGAATATGTGAAAATGGCGAAATCCAAAAAGGAAGAACCGCAGACAGAAAAAGAAGAAACCAAAGTTCAGCAGGAGCAGGAACAAACAGAAGCTTCCGAAACAGACGCGCTGAAAAAAGAGCTTGAACAAAAAAACGATCAGCTTCTTCGTCTTGCCGCGGAATACGACAATTTCAGGAAACGATCTCAGCGTGAAAAGGACGCGATCTATTCCGATGTCAAGATGAAAGTTCTCGGCGATATTTTGCCGGTGATCGACAATTTTGAGCGCGCGGCGGACACTTCGGGCGACGATATCGAATCGTTCAAAAAAGGCTTTGAGATGATCCACGGTCAGCTTGGAGACGTTTTGAAAAAGCACTCGGTTGAGGCGTTTGGCGAAGTCGGAGAAAGCTTTGATCCGAATCTGCACAATGCAGTAATGCACATTGAAAACGAGGAGCTTGGTGAAAATGTTATTTCCCGGGTCTTCTCAAAAGGCTATAAAATAGGCGATAAAGTCATTAGACCGGCAACGGTTCAGGTGGCTAATTAAAAATGAAAGTAATACATTAGGAGGAAATATATTATGGCAAAGATCATTGGTATTGACTTAGGAACAACAAACTCATGCGTAGCAGTTATCGAAGGCGGCGAAAGCGTCGTCATCCCTAACGCTGAAGGCGCAAGAACGACACCGTCAGTTGTCGGCTTCGGCAAGGGCGGAGAAAGAATGGTAGGTCAGGTCGCAAAGAGACAGGCTATCACAAACCCCGACAGAACTGTTATTTCCATCAAGCGTCAGATGGGTACAGATTATAAGGTTTCCATCGACGACAAGAAATACACTCCCCAGGAAATTTCCGCGATGATCCTTCAGAAACTTAAAACCGACGCTGAAAGCTATCTCGGCGACAAGGTTACCGAAGCTGTTATCACTGTTCCTGCATACTTCACCGACGCTCAGCGTCAGGCAACAAAGGACGCAGGCAAAATTGCAGGTCTTGATGTCAAGAGGATCATCAACGAGCCTACGGCGGCAGCTCTTGCATACGGTATCGACAAGCAGGACGATCAGAAGGTCATGGTTTACGACCTTGGCGGCGGCACATTCGATGTTTCGATCATCGAAATGGGCGACGGTGTTCAGGAAGTTCTTGCAACGGCAGGTAACAACCGTCTTGGCGGCGACGACTTTGACCAGAGGATCATCGACTGGCTTGCAGACGAATTTAAGAAAGAACAGGGCGTTGACCTTCGCGGCGACAAGATGGCAATGCAGAGACTTAAAGAAGCTGCCGAAAAAGCTAAAATCGAGCTTTCCGGCGTTACAACTTCTCAGATAAGCCTTCCTTTCATCACTGCCGACGCAACAGGCCCCAAACACCTTGAAATGACTCTCACAAGAGCTAAGTTCAACGAGATGACTGCTGACCTTGTTGAGTCCACCATGGGTCCTGTACGCAGAGCTATTGCAGATTCAGGACTTAAAACTTCCGAAATTGACAAAGTGCTCATGGTCGGCGGATCTTCAAGGATCCCTGCCGTTCAGGAAGCAGTTGCTAAATTCATCGGCAAAGAGCCTTTCAAGGGTATCAACCCCGACGAATGTGTTGCAATGGGCGCAGCTCTTCAGGCTGGCGTACTCGGCGGCGATGTCAAAGGACTTCTTCTTCTCGATGTTACTCCGCTTTCACTCGGTATCGAAACAATGGGCGGCATCAACACAAAGATCATCGACAGAAACACGACTATCCCCGTAAAGAAGAGTCAGATCTTCTCCACGGCAGTTGACAATCAGCCCTCTGTTGAAATTCATGTTCTTCAGGGTGAAAGAGAATTTGCAAAGGATAATAAGACTCTCGGCGTATTCCACCTTGACGGAATCATGCCTGCAAGACGAGGAGTTCCTC
>JAFSTS010000032.1 GCA_017445685.1 Clostridia bacterium
GATAGCCTGTCCGCCGTAAGCGAAGCAGACAGAGTTTGACTGAGTGTATTTCAAGGTGATCAAAGCTATGATAAGATCTCTTGCCGCGCTGTCGGGAAGATTGTTGTTTTCGGTTACGATATTTTCAAGAAGCTCACGGTCGATTTTGAAGTTATTTCTGCCCTGCTCAAAGGTAATTCCAAAAACCTGCTTTCTTTCCTGAACGGCAGGAACATAATTCGGATCTATCTTAACGATATTATAGTTGCCGTTTCTTTTGGATTTGAGTATTTCAAGAGCCTCGTCTTCATATCCGGGGGCAATCACGCCATCGGACACTTCCCTTTTTATAAGCTTTGCGGTAGTCACATCGCAAACATCGGAAAGAGCAGCCCAATCGCCAAACGAACACATTCTGTCCGTTCCCCTTGCTCTTGCGTAAGCGCAGGCAAGAGGAGAGGAGTCAAGCTCCTCAATGTCGTCGACAAAACAGGCTTTTTTAAGCTTGTCGTCGAGCGCAATTCCGACAGCCGCTGAAGTCGGGCTGACATGCTTGAAGGAAGTTACGGCAGGAAGTCCAAGAGCTTCTTTAAGCTCTTTTACAAGCTGCCATGAATTGAAAGCGTCGAGAAAATTAATGTATCCGGGTCTTCCGGAAAGTATCTCTATCGGCAGCTCTGAGCCGTCCTCCATATAGATTTTAGCAGGTTTCTGGTTGGGATTGCAGCCGTATTTGAGTTCAAATTCTTTCATTTTTATTCCTCTTTCCCGTTTTTATTTATGATTTTCTCCTCGATCTCGCCGCTTTCGAGGTCAGTGTATCTGACATAGAGAGAAATTTTATTATCCTTGTCAAGCGCATTCCAGAGCTTGTTTGTGAACACTTCAATATCATCCGGTATCTCTACTCTTTCAGGCTCGCCGACAAAAGTCGGGATCGGGTTTCCGTCGCAGACATAGGTATGGATAAAATGTCCCACGCCGGCAAGAGCAGGATATGAAAATGTGTATCTGCTGCACGCGCTGCCGAGGCTGTCAGCGCTTTTGAGGATACTCATCATGTAGGAAAAATCGCCGTTTTCGTATGTGAGCATTCCGCTGATCCTCGGAGTGAAATTCGGGCTGTCAGGTTCAAACTCCCTTGTGTTGAGAGCTTCTGTGAAGCTGCCGCCTTTTTTAAGAAAATCTACAACAGTGTCCGTCTGATCGCCGTTTGTGACAACAAGCTTGTTTTCATATTCTCTCAATGCAGCGTAGATAATAAGGCTCGGATCTTCAACCTTTGAAGCGTCGAAAGGCCGGGTGAAAACAGCGCCGTCTTCTTTGACGAAAATCCTGTTTCTGCTGTTTTCGCTTCTTCCCATGATAAAATATGCTGCACAGGATTTTTTCGCATTTCGGGTTTTTCCGATAACGATTCCTCTGCCGACATAGCTGTTGCCCTCGATCAGCTCTGAAATATCGTTTGTTTTATAGACATTCATAATTATCCTCTTTCTTTTATGATACATTGACATACTTTTTCACACGAAGCCGGAAGGATTTTCCACTCCGCTTCTTCCATCACTCTTCTTTGGAGCGTTTCGGGCGTGTCATCAGGCATGACCTCGACGGCTTTCTGCATTATTATTTCGCCGCCGTCAGCTATCTCGTTGACGAAATGCACTGTTGCGCCCGTGACCTTCACGCCTTTTTCAAGCGCTTTTTCGTGAACGGTCAAACCGTAAAAGCCCTTTCCGCAAAAGGAGGGTATTAAAGACGGATGAACATTTATGATCCGCTTTTCAAACCTGTCGGTAAAGCTCTTGCTGAGAATTGACATAAATCCTGCAAGCACGATAAGTTCAATACCGTTTTCCTCCAGAGCTTTAATGATCTCTTTTTCAAAGACCTCCTGCGAGCCGCATTCGCTTTTTAATACCGTCAAAGTTTTAATGTTTTCCTTTTTTGCTCTTTCAAGAGCGAAAGCATTTTTGTTGTTTGATATTACAAGGCATATCTCGCCGCTTTTGATAACGCCTGTTTTCTGCGAGTCGATCAAAGCCTGAAGATTAGTGCCGCCTCCTGAGACGAGAACAGCAATTCTTACTCTTTCCATAAGGTCACCTTTTCGTCACCTTCGACGATTTTGCCCATTATATAGGCATCTTCACCGTTTGCCGAAAGAATTTCAAGCGCTTTTTCGGCGTCTTCTTTTGCAACTACGACACTCATTCCGACACCCATATTGAAGGTGTTGAACATATCTCGTTGTGAGATATTTCCCGTCTTTGCAATGAGCTTGAAAATCGGAAGCACCTTAACCTTTTCAGCGTCTATTTCGGCGCAAAGTCCGTCGGGTATGCTCCTTGGAATGTTTTCAAAAAATCCGCCGCCTGTGATATGCGAGATTGCTTTGACCTTGACCTGCTCGATAAGCGACAGTATCGGTTTAACATAGATTTTTGTGGGGGCAAGAAGTGCCTGACCGAGAGTCTTTCCGTCAAGTTCTTCAAGAGGCTCGTTCAAATCGGCATTTTCAACATCAAAGACCTTTCTTGCAAGAGAAAAACCGTTTGAATGAACGCCGCTTGATGAAAGAGCTATCACAACATCTCCGGCGCTGACAGACGAATTGTCAATTACTTTTTCTTTATCAACGATACCTACGCAGAAGCCTGCAAGGTCATACTCGTCAACAGGATAGAAGCCGGGCATTTCGGCAGTCTCGCCGCCGATAAGAGCCGCCCCCGACTGAACGCAGCCATCGCAGACGCCCTTAACGATCTCTTCGATTTTTTCAGGCACATTTTTGCCGCAGGCTATATAGTCAAGAAAAAACAGAGGCTTTGCGCCGCAGCAGATTATATCGTTTACACACATTGCAACACAGTCAATGCCGACAGTGTCATGCTTGCCTGTCAAAAACGCTATCTTGAGCTTTGTTCCGACTCCGTCGGTACCGCTGACAAGAACGGGGTTTTTCATACCTGCAAGATTCGGCTCAAAAAGTCCGCCGAAGCCGCCTATCCCGGAACACACGCCTTCTGTCACGGTCGAGCTGATATGCTTTTTCATCAGCTCAACAGCCTTGTATCCTGCCGTAATA
>JAFSTS010000033.1 GCA_017445685.1 Clostridia bacterium
AGAAGATCATATTCCTCGTGCGCATGGCAGATTCCGCAGATAAATTCCCTTTGACGAAACTTTTCTGTTTCGGGAGAACTTTTCTTTATGAAAAGCGATTTGAAAAGATTTGACGGCAAATATCTCAAGCCATATTTAATTTGATCTTTAACATACTGTTCCATGAATATCTCCTGCGTATATTACGCCTCAGCCATTGATTCAGCCATTGCTTCGGCAAAGCTCTCATCTTCCGATTTTGCATCGGCAGCAAGAAGAGCACGGCGGGCATTAAGCTCGATATACATTTTTTCTCTCTTATCACCAACGATGTCGTAGAACAAATAAGGTATACACTTAATTGCCTGCGGGAACAAAGTTACGCCGACAAACAGGAAGAATACCTTCTGGTATATGATCTTACTTCCCTGTGACCACGGAAGCATGGTGATCGTTGTGTCATATCCGCTCCATTTAAAGAGGAAAATTGTAAGAAGTGAATTGAGCGGAGCAGTAAGCTTAACAATAAGCTGATACAAAACATTGATCGTACCGTCAGGTCTTTCACCTGTAACATATTCTGTGTAGTCAGTGATCTCTCGTCCAAGCTCTTTACTAAATACATTCGCAGGTCCGTTGTTAAGACCGTTAAGTCCGTAGAAGAACGCATAAATGCCGATAATAAGCCATCTGTTCTTTTGATCCATAAAAGAACAACACAAAATAACATTTATGATACTTATAGACAAGTCCCATATTCGCAAGGCGATAAAGGCGTTTCGGGTGTTGTTTTTAAACAGCTTAGTAACCTTGGGTATAAGACCGATACTCGCGACATCAAGAATATTATACGGCAAATATGCAATAAATGTCGGGATGGATCCGCCGAAGATTTCCTGCTGAGTAACAACGTCCCACTTGTATCCTCCATCCGACCAGAAGGAGAAAATAAACTCGAAAATGTAAACTCTGAGAAGATGCTTGTTCTTGAGCATATAGAAGAACGCCTTATGAAGCGGGGCGGGCTTCTGCTGAAGAATAATTCTCTCTTTGCAGACAATTGCCATTGAAATGTTACCGATACAGCCGATAATACCTGCAGCGGAAGCTATAGCGAAGAACAACATGGAAAGAGACGCGTTGATATAGCCTTTATTACTTAACTCCATAAGAGGAAGGAAAATAATGAAAATTGACTGAGCGCCGGAATTTCCGATATATTGCTGGAAAAGACCAACATTGATCCTGTCTTTCGGATTGCATGTCTGTAAGGTTACAAGGTTTCCTCGAGGAATACCGTACATCGTTGCAAAAGTCTCTTGTATAAACATCATCGAAAAAAGGAAAATGATCTTTTTTGAGTCGTTTCCGGCTGCGTCTCCAAAAAACAGAGCGCCGCTATACAAGCCGACAGTGCTTAGGAAATACGGAACAGCAGTAAACACTATCCACGGACGGGATTTACCCCAACGAGTTCTTGTACGGTCATAAATAGCGCCCATGATCGGATTGTTAAGAACATCATAAATACCAATAAGAAGGTGCATGAAAACAACATAAACCATATCAATGCGTAAAACATTGACAAAATACAACAATCTATACTGTTCAAGAGCAGTTATCATCTGCTGGGCAAATTCACCAATTGCCGGGAAAAGCAGTTCCTTGGGAGAGAGGACTCTCGTATGGAACATACGAATAGCGGTATCGCTGTATTTACTGAGCTTCTTTTTGCTCAGGGTAGCCGCAGAATTTTCTTCAGCGCCGAAGACAGTTTTTACTACTTTATCTTTGCTGAACTTTGAATTATTTTCACTCATTTAACTGTCACCTCGCATGAAGATCTGTACGAACCGTCCTCTGTCAAAGCAAAAACCTTGATAGTTCCCGGAGAAACCGCCGTAACAAGTCCGTTTTCGTCAATTGTAGCGATCGTATGATCTACCGAATACCATTTTACATTTTTAACTGTTGCGTCAGACGGCTTAACTTTCGCCTCAAGCTGGAAAGTTTCGCCGACTGCAAGAGTCTTGCTTCTGTGATTGACCTGAACTCCCGTCACGCTTTCTCTGACATCAACAGTACATTCAGAGGAATATGTATGTCCCTCGAATTCAAAGCTTGCCGTGATCGTTGCCTGACCAATCTGTTTATGAGTCTTCAAATATCCGTCTTTATCAACTTCGCAAATGCTCGGATCAGACGAAACCCATGTTATCACTTTTTCGGTTGGATCATCACAAATAAGCCTTGCCTGAATATTGCTGCTGTTTTCTTTAAAACCTACCTGCATATAGCTTGAGCTAAGATTGATTGCCGGCCATGTGAAATTGTATGCCTCAATATCAAGAGAGCTAAAATCAAAGTAAGAAGAAGAAAGGGATTCAAAATCGTTTTTAAAGGTAAGATTTGATCTTACTGTCGGATTCATTTCATAAGAAAGATATGTGATCTTTCCGTTGTTCCTGTTTACTATTGCCTTTATTGAAAGGTTTTCGTAAACCGCTCCGATCCTGTCTATTGTCAGAAGGTTTTCATGCTTACCCTCAAAAAGCTTCATTATATCTTTTTCGGATCTTGTGATGAAATTGTTTTTCAGTACTTCAGGAGTATTTCTAAGGTGAAGAACAACCTCAAAATCATCTTTCCAGACTTCACGATAAGGATAGTCACAGCCGCAGCTGTCACAGCTTTGAAGCTGTTTATCGCTTTCAATTCCGCAAGATCTGCACTTATAGGTGATATAATTCACCTCAAAGCTTTCAATGTCATCAGCAGCAATATCAGGAATTTTGAGAATATCCGTAATATCGGCAAAATAGTCGGTTTCCTGAAAATCATAATCCTGCTTGACTGTGTCATTGATTCCGGCTTTTACAAAATTATATGTATCGATAATATCTGTTCCAAACTCAGTGTTGATGGAACTGTCATCGATCTGAAAACCGTGATCTGTACGAAGCTTCGGTTTTTCATCAATAGCCTTATCAAGTGCATTCATGATAAGATTATATGCTTCATCAGCGGATTTCGGAGCCTGAATATCAGCCTCAACGCTTTCAGACATATCCATCTGACCTTCAAGAGCGGTAACGGCAAACAGACCGTATGTAAAGATTACAACGAATATCAGTATAAGAAGTCCGATAACGCCTGCATAAAGCCATTTAGCCTGCTTCTCATGCTCCTGCTCAAAAGCTTCAGATGTTACATCAACTTTAGTCTTTTTCTCACTCAACGCTATCGCCTCCCTGCTCTGAAGTTACTGTTTCGGGTTCTTCGCCTTCCTCGATTTCTTTTCTGCCCTCAGCGTCTTCAAAATGTTTCAGACCTTTGGCAATTTCTTCTTCGATCTCTCTTGTCTCTGTTGTTTCTACGATCGGCTGAGGAAGCGAATCAAAATCAACTTCTCCGCTCTTAACTTTAAGGAGGATCTGATATCTTTCCCAGTCGCCCTCTTCATATTCAACCTTAGGTTTAAATACAACAAGAAGTATATTAAACAACGCAACAAGAGCAAATGCACCTGCTTCTACGAACAAACCGTATCCGCCTTTCGCCGAAACAATTGTGCTTCCGTCAACAGACGCGCATACAGAATTTATAACAAATCCCATGACGACCGAAAGGACGATTCCGGCAATAGCAACGCAGGCTGTGATTTTAGGCATATTTTTATAACTTATGAAACAAAGTATTGTCAGCAAAAAAACTAAAACAGCAACAACCGCTACGGACGCGTAGAAAACAAATATATTCCTCACGGCGGCAAATTGATCGGCTGCAAGATTTGAGGACGCCATCTTGAAAATATAAGCCACAACGCCGTTGTTATAAGCATTATAAACCCCAAGAGCCGTCAGATCTGTCGTGCTGCTGTAAAACGGCAGCGACACGGATACACTTCCTGCCGATAAAAGCAAAGCAACAATCGGGAAAATAACCGTAATCAAGCGAATTATCGCAAGCTTGGAGCCGATGAAAGCCACTTTCATGTGTCTGAGCTTAACATGCATTCTCGCAAGATTCAATTCAGCCTCTTTCGCTTCTTTGATAAAATTTTCTTCAAAGTTGCAAAATCTAAGGTTGACATGACAATTGGGACAAAACTGGCTGACATTGTAAAGATGAAGCCTCTGTCCGCATTTAGGGCAGTTTTTCATGTGTTCTGATTTCCTCTCTTATTTATTTGACATCAATTTTAAATTCGTAATTATCGAACCAGAATCCGCCGATATAGTCTCTTGTTCTGATCAGAACGAAATCATCATATACTTCAAAAACAAATCCTGTACCATTGACCATTATACCT
>JAFSTS010000034.1 GCA_017445685.1 Clostridia bacterium
ACCAATAAGTGTTGTAACTTCTCGTAGCTGTGAATGTCGTCGCCTTTGACTTATCGATCGATGTGGTGCTTACAGTTACAGTAACATCATAAGCAGATGAATCGAGCTTGTCGGTCGTGCCAACGATGATCGTAGCTGCAATGGCAAAAATCATAACGAAACACAATATTTTCTTCAGGGATTTCACAAAAGTGCCTCCTCTCAAAGATAAAGACGAATTTATGCCGAACGAAAAAATTCGAAAAGAAAAAAGCCATATATTATATATAATATAGTATACGGACAAACCGCCGCAGAGCCTGCCTTTTGCGAAAATGGATATTTTTACGCAGACTACTACACAGAATAATCCTACTGACATTATAACACCAAAAAATAAAGTTGTAAACAGTTTTTTTAAATATTCTTCATGTTTTTATGAAATAATTTGAATAAATATTTAAACATTCTTGAAATTTTCTGTTTAATATGCCAAAACAACAATAAATATGAACAACAAAAAACGAAAAGCTTCACAGTTGTCTCTTTCAGTCACAGATTGTTTGAATAATAATGTGTAAAGATTATATTCTTTACAACTTTTAACGGCAATATTTTGGTGTAAATGTTTACACCTTGTCATGTAAAGTTCTCTCCCCTTTTCTTGACATTATATTGTGATTTTGGTAAAATAAATAAAAAATTTCTTTTAGGAGCAGCAAATATATGAGCAGGATGAAAACTCTATATGATAACCCGATTTTTACTGCCGCAGTAGTAAGCGACACTCACGTTGACATCAAAAATCCCTTCAAGTGGTTTCCGATGCTGATGCTTAAATTTGCTCTGCGTGACGCTCAAAAAAGCGTTCGTCCGCTTGATTGCTTTATAAGCTGCGGCGACACGACATCAAGAGGTCACGAGCAAAACTGGGACATGGCGAAAGAATGTTTCGACAAATACGAAAACCCTGCTGAAAATATTATTCTTACGATCGGAAACCATGACGGCTGGAACGACAAGGCTTTTGCCGAGGCAAAAAGGGTTTATCTTGAATATTTCGAAAAAATCTGCAAAAAGAAGCAGGACAGAACATATTTTTCATACGATATCAACGGCTGCAAACTGATTTTCCTCGGCAACGAGGACAATTCCGGCTGCGACGCACAGATTTCCGACGAGCAGATCGAATGGCTAAAAGCAGAGCTTGAAAGCGCAGACAAGGCAAAGCCAATCTTAGTCTTCTGCCACCAGAGCTTCAACCAAAAGCACGGACTTCCTGCCACCTGGGAAAAAGAGATTAAAGATTGGCCGATCAACGAGGGCGGAATCGGAGAAAGATCCGACGAGATCGAGCAGATACTCAAATCATACAAAAATGTTTACTATTTCAGCGGCCATGTTCACATGGGTTTCAGCGGTGAAAATTCATACAAAAACAAAGGTTATTCCAGCTTTGAAGAAGACGGAAGTCTTACAAGAATCAATATTCCAAGCCTTTCCGCCGGCAATCACCACGGCGAAAACAACTCTTGCTGCACGGGTCTGATAATTGAAATTTATGAAAACAAAATTGTTCTTCGTCCGAGAAATTTCCGCAAAAGAAGATTTATTAAATCCTTCCCGATAAGAAACGGCAAGCCGTATTATGAAAAAGGTATTTGCTGATAACACAAATCCCCTTGCTCTCAAGGAAAGCAAGGGGGTAATTTCTTAGCTTTATTTTTGTTTCATAAACTTCATCAGGCTTGAAACATAAGTCAGCCCGGACAACACGATCAGCACCGCCGCAACGGACACTGTGACCTGAGCTGCAAGGATATATTTTGTGCCGACAAGAAGAAAATACATTATCAGCGCAGCCATCTGGAAAACGGTTTTCAGCTTGCCGAAGAAATTCGCCGCCACAACCTGACCTTTTTTAGCGCAGACCATTCGCACGGAGCTTACGACAAATTCCCTGAAAAGCGTAGCCGCAACAGTTACGAACATAAACGGAAAGCCCTCATCTGCGCCGACGTAGATAAAACCGAGCATTGCAAAAACAGTCAGTATTTTGTCGCCTATCGGGTCGACGAACATACCAAATTCCGAAACGAGATCGTATCGTCTGGCTATTTTTCCGTCAAGCATATCGGTAAGGCAGCCTATGCCGAAAATCAGTCCCGGCACAAGTATGAACAAAAGTCTGTCTTCCTTTGGGTCTATGAGCATCATTGCAATGAGCATTCCGATGCTTACAAAAATCCTGAAAACAGACAGCATATTCGGAATATTTTTTTTCATTTCTTTTTCTCCTTTCCGGGCACGAACACAACAAGCGAACCGTCCTTTAAAACTCTCGTCCTCGTTTTACAGAGGGAAAGCATGGGGATATCCTTGTCTGAGTCTGAAAAACCGACTGAATTTTCATAATCGACCTGGATATCATGCTTTAAAAGATACTCTTCGATCCGTCGTTTTTTCTCCTCTTTAGAGCAGTTTTTTCCGACTATCTTGGAAAAGTACCTGCCGTCCTTTTCGATAACCTGCGTACCAATGACTTCGTCGGCATAGCCTTTTTGCTTGAACATCCTCATGTAAGCATAAGGCGACGCAGTTGCAAGCAGAATAAAATAGCCCTCCTGCTTTAGCTTCAAAAGCTGTTCGAAAGTATTTTCGATCTTTTTTTGATAAAGATATTTCTCAAAAAAAGCTTCATAGTCTTCATCTTCAAAAGAGTTCAGCGGACTGTAAAAAAGCTCCTTCATCCGTTCCCTCGGAAGAATTTTCATAAAATGCAGCAGCGACACAACGGCTATCGCAGGTGCAACAAAACCATATCTTTTCCATTTTTTGCAGC
>JAFSTS010000035.1 GCA_017445685.1 Clostridia bacterium
CGGCAAACTCGACACTCTCATCTCGTTTGACAATTCCGTCACTCTCGACAAAAAGCTGACTGAATGCGGTGTCAAACACGATTATCTCATATTCCCGAACTCAGATCACGGTCTCGACGACGACCCGATAATGAGCAAACTCGCCGAAGCAATGTTCTTCAAATATATGTTTGAATATTTGATATGATTTCATAATAAAGTTCAAAAAAACAGCGGCTGTATTTTAAAAAGGATACAGCCGTTTTCAGTTAAAAAATTTTGGGAGAATAAAAAATGGAAAAGATTATAACTTACGAAAATCTCAATCAGTTTGCTTATTCAAACGACAAAGACATTGACGGAGAAATTAAAGGCATACTTATCGTTTTTGCCGGATTAAACCACCTGTTCACAGGCCCCGAAAGCGAGGAAATAGCCCAAAAGGCCGCAAAAAATAACGTCGTTTTTATTTCACCTTACGATAATCCCTGGTCTTGGATGAACAGGCAAACGATTTCGTTTATTGATGAAACACTCGACGTACTGTTTAAGCATTATTCGCTTGATGAAAAATTGCCTATCGTTACGGCGGGCGCAAGTATGGGCGGTCTGTCGGCTCTTGTCTATACGCAGTATGCTTCAAGAACGCCCGTCGCCTGCATAACAAACTGTCCGGTTTGCGATCTTCCCTATCATTATGACGAGCGTTTTGATTTGCCGAGAACGCTTTACAGCGCGTTTTATAACGAAGACGGAAAAATGAAAGATGTTCTCAAAAAGTTTTCTCCGCTTCATCTTGCTGAGAAAATGCCGGATATAAAATACCATATTTTTGCTTGTGAAAAAGATTCTCAGGTCAACAAAAATGCTCATTCGGACAAATTTGTCGAGAAAATGAAGTCTCTGGGCAGGGATATCACTGAATACATCTCTTACGGCAGCGAGCATTGTGCGCTTGACAGAGAAAACTGGAAGCAGTTTACCGAACTGATGCTTCACAGTTTCAAAAAACAACAATAATATAAAGCGGATGGTATAACCGAATCTCGGATATAGCCGAAATCGGGGATTTTTATTATGTTTTTATTTTCTATCCGCTATTTCGTATATTAGTCTTTCCGTTTTCTCCCAGCCGAGGCATGCGTCGGTGATCGATTTGCCGTAAACACCCTCGCCTATCTTCTGGTTGCCGTCCTCTATATAGCTCTCTATCATAAAGCCTTTGACGAGGCGAGCAATATCGGGGTTGTATTTGCAGCTGTACATAACCTCTTTGACGATCCTGCTCTGCTGCATCGGATCTGTGCCCGCTTGATGTTGTTGCGGTTTACAGCCGAAGCGGCCCTGCAAATTTTGCCGAACAGGATTTTCTTTGCAATAACGTCCTCGGTGACTTCAACACAGTTGCTAATTGGATAAAAGACGTCATCGGCTTCAGCTTTACTATCGATAACTACGATGAGGCTCTTCCCTATCTTGAAAAAGCGTCGCCCGTAACGTATATTACGGAAAATGCCGTTCCCACTCTTATATGCCACGGCAAACTCGACACTCTCATCTCGTTTGAC
>JAFSTS010000036.1 GCA_017445685.1 Clostridia bacterium
CACTCCGACGAGGTTTATTGACTGTGTTTTCACCTCTGCAAGCGCAGTTTGTATAACCGGGCTGACGCCGTTTGACATATTCACCCACTGGTCGCTTTTGGGTCAGATAGTTATAATCACACTCATTCAGATCGGCGGACTCGGTTTCATGACGCTGATTTCCGCATTTGCAACTTTTTTCAAAAAAAGCTTCAGCGTTACCCAAAAATATCTTGTCATGCAGTCAACCGGCACAATGGAGCTTGGCGGTTTAAGAAAAATGCTTCGAAAAATCGTCGGACTGACTTTTTCTTTTGAACTAATCGGCGCAGTTATTCTTGCCTTTCGTTTTCTGAAAATAACTCACACATTTTCAAAAGCCTGCTATTTCGGACTGTTTCATTCGATTTCGGCTTTCTGCAACGCAGGATTTGACCTCTGCGGAATTGTAACTCCGTCCGGGTCGCTCGAATTTTTCAGAAACGACGCAGTTGTAAACCTTACCGTTTGTTTTCTCATTATCGTCGGAGGTCTTGGCTTTCTTGTCTGGGATAACATTCTTGAACACAAGCTTCGTTTTTCCAAATACGATTTTCATGCTAAAATCGTTGTAGTCACTACGGCTGCTCTTATACTTTTCGGAACAGTCTTTTTCTTTTTCAGTGAAAGAAGCGCAAGCATGAAAGGCTTCGGCTTTTCGGAAAGGCTGCTTTCCTCGTTTTTCCAGTCTGTAACTTTGAGAACGGCAGGTTTTTCGACTGTCGCTCAGGGCAAACTGTCAAGTGCCGGATTTCTTGTATCGCTGATATTCATGGCTATCGGCGGCGCGCCCGGCTCAACTGCCGGCGGAATCAAGGTTACGACTTTTGCCGTATTCGTTCTCGGTATGGTTTCAGCCGTTCGCGGCAAAAGGGAGATCCGTGTTTTCAAAAGGCGTTTTGAAGACGACGCGATCGCACAGGCAAGCGCAGTTATCGGACTATTCTCCGCCTGTATTCTTATTGCAGTTATAATTATCTGTACCCACGACGGGCTTCCTGTTTCAAAAGTATTATATGAAAGTGTTTCCGCCGCAGCAAATGTCGGCTTGTCCGCTTCGCTTACTCCGCTTCTTTCAACTTTATCGAAAGCCGTTCTTTCGGCTTTGATGTATTTCGGACGGGTCGGCGGCTTTTCACTGATGATACTTATTGCAAAATCATCTCAGCAATCAAACGCAAAAAGACCTGTAGGCAGAGTTCTGATAGGATAAAGTTTTTTCAAGGAGGATAATATGAAATCTGTTTTAGTTATCGGAATGGGCAGATTCGGCATACATCTTGCCCAAAAGCTGACCGACCTCGGAAACGAAGTCATGATAGTTGACAAAGACCCCGACCTTGTAAACGAGATTTCTTCAAGATTTGACGACTCGATGATCGGCGACTGCACGGATGAATCCGTTCTTGAGGAAATCGGCGTTGAAGATTTTGACATTTGCTTTGTGACAATGGGCTCGCAATATTCTTCAACCGTTGAGATCACATCAATTCTCAAGGATCTCGGCGCAAAGAAAATCGTTGTCAAGGCAGGACGGGAAAGGCATACAAAAATTTTGAGAAAGCTCGGCGCAGACGAAATTGTTTATCCCGAAAGAGAAATGGCGGAGCATCTCGCAGTAAAATACAATTCGGACAGTATTTTTGATTTCATCGAGCTTGGCGACGGCTTTGCCGTGTATGAGATAAATGTTCCTAAAAACTGGATCGGAAAAAGCATAAGCGGTCTTGATGTGCGCAAAAAGTACGGCATGAATATTATTGCAATAAAATCTTTCGGCGAGATCAATTCCTCTGTTGCGCCGACCTATGTTTTCAGGGAGTGCGACAACATAATCGTCGTTGGAAAAGAGGAAGAGATGAAAAAATATCTGAAATAATATTTTGAAAATGTTTCAAAATTTGTTGTAAAAGTAAGAACATTATTATATAATGTTTCTTGTAATTTTATCGTCCGCTTCTAAGGAGGGCAAAAATGAAAGACAAAAAATACACTATGCATGTCATCAGCGGAACACACTGGGACAGAGAATGGCGTCACACTGCCGAGCAGTCAAAGCTCAGGCTTGTTGACCTTGTTGACGGAATAATCAACATTCTCGAACAAAAAGACAACTACAAGTGTTTCTGCGTTGACGGCGGCATGATCGTAATCGAGGACTATCTTGCTGTCAGACCCGAAAACAAAGACAGGATCAGGAAGCTGATCGAAGAAAAGAAACTCTGGGTAGTAAACTGGTACACCCTTCCGGAGACTAATACTGTAGCTCCCGAATCTCTTGTCAGAAACCTTATTAAAGGTCACAAGATGGCTGCTGAATTTGGCGGCGGCATGAAGTCAGGTTATACTGCAACTTCCTACGGCCAGCACTCCCAGATGCCGCAGCTTTACAGGGGCTTTGACATCGACACCGCCATCTTCTACAGAGGCACAAACAAGCATGTTATCAAAACTCCGCTTTTCCGCTGGGTAGGCGCAGACGGCTCTGAGCTTGACACGCTGAGAACATTTGATGAAGTAACGAGAACAAACTGGTTTTTCTATGTTCACAATGCTATCGTTCTCGGCAAGACGACTGCAAAAGACCTTAACTACTATTATGACCCTGAGCAGATACCGGTCCACATGGCTGACGACGATCTTTACGAAAAAGCTTTTGTGCTTCTTCATGAGGATTTCGATTATCTGCACGAGAAAAAATATTTCGATCAGGCAATTCACGACATCAGAAAGCAGACCATGCCCTACGCAATAGGCAACCATCTGCTTGCGCTGAACATGG
>JAFSTS010000037.1 GCA_017445685.1 Clostridia bacterium
CATTTTGATCGGCGACAAGGGAAAACTTGACTTTGAAGGAGAAGACGAGGCTGGAAATTCCGTTGTCTTCCTCTTTACAGATAAGGCGCTTGACGCCTTTGATAAAGTGAAAGATTCTGTTGATATTATCGAAGTCTCGAAAGAAAAAATGGCTTCCTGCAGTGAGAGGCTTTATTCTCCTGCAAAGCCGAAAATGCGCGCTGCGACGGAGAAATTTTTTGAAATTCTCAGAAAAGAAGGAATCGACAAGGCGGCTGATTTTGCCCTTCCCGTTCAAACAAAAAGGAGAAAGATACTTTCAAAAATGAGCGGCGCAGGCAAAAGGATCTTGAAGAAGATGGGCGTTTGATTTTCTGCCGTACCAAACGGCGCAACAGAGGGAAAAGATATGGGAAAACTAAATGTTTCCGTTGTCTATCTGACAAGGGAAAAGGAGAAAAAGGGTGTAAAAATCATCGTAAACGACGATGAGAATATCGGTTTGCTGCTTGAAAAGCTTATTGAAAAGCTGTCTTTGCCGTCAGACGACGAGCAGGGTGAGCTTGAGTACGCGCTTTTCAGTAAAGAAAAAAACAGAGCGCTTGTAAAAGACGAAAGCTTTTTGCAGCAGGGGGTAAAAGACGGCGAGATACTAATCATCAAAACGAAGAGACGCGCCGTTGCTGCTAAAGAAGAGAAGATTGTTATCGAAGAAAAGCTAACCTGCCCGATTTGCAAAAGCGAGATTTCCGATGAAGATGTTTTTTGCAGCAAATGCGGTCAGCGGCTTGTTTCAAAAAATTCTGCAATTGAAGAAAAAACAGAGCAGGAAATACACGAAGAAAAACAGGAAAATGGAAAGCCTGAAAGGAAGAAAAGCGTTGCCTTCCTTTTAGCTGTTATCATTATTGTCCTTGTTTTCCTTTCGCTTGCCGTTGGCGCAGCGCTTGAAAAAAACGGAGTGATAAATGTTTTTTCCTATGTCAGCTTTCGGGAAAAGCCGACTCTTACCGAGGCGGAAACTACAGGGAAAATCGAAACGACGACTGAGGAGCCGACAACAATAGATGAAAATCTGATAATGGTCGAAGTCACTATCCAAAGCAGTTTTCTCGATGAAGCGAGCCGTCCGACAGAAACTTTGTCTCAGGAACAGCTTGACAGGGGATATACAGATGTCAAAATCAACGCTGACGGCTCAGTTACATACAAAATCAGAAAGCCTGCATGGAGAAAAATTCTCGAAGAATTCAGGCAGGACATGAAAAAGACGGTTGACGACACAGCCGAAGCATACGATTTTATAGACAGCATAACCTATAACGAAGATTTTTCGCAGTTTAGAATAAATGTTGACAGTGAAAAATACAAAAGCAATTTTGACAGTGCAGTTTGTCTGTCGCTTTATATCGGCGCAGGGTATTATCAGATGTTCGATCTCAAAGAGCCGGGATGCACATTTTTGATAATTGATTCTCAAAGCGGCAGCACTATCGACACATTTGTTTATCCGAATCAGCTTTCATAAAGGCGTATTCTTCGGAGGGAAAGATGAAAAAAGAACTTGAAAAACTATCTCTGACGAAGGATCAGTATTTTACGCTGGGAATTTTGATGCTGGTCTTTAGTATAGTGCTCGGCGTTGTTTCGTTCTTTGTCGCCGGTTTGTCCGCGGGCATGGGGATCGTGCTTATTTTTGTTGCAGCGGAAATGGGATTTTTAGGATATTGGTTTTGCCGGCTTTCCTCCGAATTGTCCAATAGCAGTGATCCCGACAGGCTCAAAAATCATGAGCCGTCCGTGAAAGCTAAGAAAAACTATTGTGCATTTTCTGTGTTTTTGGCAGTTGTCTTTATAGCCTGCGCCGCTTCATCAGTGCTGACGATCACGCTTTCTTCATCACCAAGCGACTCGGACAATCAAGCTCTCTTTCAAACATATCAAACTCAGCAGTCATCGCAAACCCTTGAACAGACCTCAAAAACGGCAGACAATATCACAGTGCCGCCGGTTGTTTATGCAACTGAAAACGGGAAAAGATATCATTACTCTGCCTCGTGCGCAGGAGAAAACTGTTTTGCAATAACAATTGAAGAAGCTCAAAGACACTTATTGACACCGTGTCTTAATTGTGCGTCCAAATAAAAAAACCGAAACACCGCTTGAAGATGCTTCGGATTTCCTTTTATTTATCTGTCTTTCAAGTCGACATACGGATGGTTTTCTTTAACCCCGATGTACGCAGGACGGATGATCTTTCCTGCGTTTTGAATTTCCTCG
>JAFSTS010000038.1 GCA_017445685.1 Clostridia bacterium
GAAGAACCGGCTGAATAAACAGTTTATCCTACACCCCATGTCCGCGTGGGGTGTATTTTTTATTTAACCGGAAACTGCTCGTTTCCTATTAAATAAAAAGATTTATAACGCCCGGCGGTGAGCCACGGCACGGAATCAAAGGCTTCCCCTCCGAGGGGAAGCTGGCTGCGAACAAAGTGAGCAGACTGATTAGGTGTCTCTTCGCAGATTAATTCAATATATAACGCTTGCTTCGCAAGCTACACCTCATCCGCCTCATTCTTCGACACCTTTTGTTAGCACAGACGCGCCCCTCTGTCAACTTGCGTTGACACCTCCCCGTCAATCGGGGAGACCGCCTCAAGGGGAAGGCAAGGGGGAGTTTATCATATAATTGCTCGCGCACTTCGGTAAAATGTCTGATAAACACCAACACGGCATGGGGTCAAGCGTCACGCTTGCTTTGTTAAGAAAATATAAAGAAAATCTGAAATCATTGACTTTGAAAATCGTTCTTGGTATAATTTTCATGGATTGATGATTTGTACGCAGGGGAGGTGAGATTCACTTTGCAAAATAAAACCGAAAAACTTGAGAAATTGAGAAAATTTTTAATTTCAAATACCTTTATGTTCGCGTCATTTTTTGTTGCGGCGGTTGTGAATGTTCTGGGCGAATATTTCCCGAACTACTCTTCACAGCTCGTTGGATTTTATATTTTCGGCACAGTCATTTCCTTTATACTTGTTGTCTGCGATGATATCATGACCGTGCTGTACCCGGCGCTCCTGGTGTCGATGTTTTCGATAAAATGCTATAATTCCTTTGAAATTTTTATCCGCCATTGGCCGCTGGGGGTAGTGGTTGTCGCGTGCCTCGTCTTTCATTTTATATATTATCGATTTAAAGTTGAGATCGGTCCGACTTTTTGGGGACTGCTTGGTGTTTCCGTTGCAGTGACTCTGGGCGGAGTCGGAAAAATCACGGCTGAGCAGTATTTTTCACCTACTGCATTGTTCTATACTCTCGGACTTGGCTTCGGAATGCTCGGCGCGTATGTCCTCATGAGCGCTCATATCGGCAGGGGAAAAGGCTATCAGCTTAACATAAAATTTGCAAATATAATGGTCATGATGGGCGTCTATGCGTGCTTCATGGTGCTTCATCATTATCTTATTCATTTTAATATAGTTCTCGAAGGCAACGGCGTTCTCGCGTTCCAGTGGAGAAATAATATTGCAACTTTTCTCATGCTTGCGCTGCCGTTTCCGTTTTATAAATCTTCTAAAAACAGGCATATTTACCTTTATGTCGGTGTGATGATGTATTTGTGTCTGCTGCTGACAGGCTCAAGGGGAGCGTTTGCTTTCGGCTCTGTTGAGTTTGCAATGTGCGTGATTTCCGTTTTGGTTTACGACCGTAAGAACAGAAAGTCAAACCTTCTGCTTTTTGCAGTGATGATAGGTCTGTCTATGCTTTTCCTTGGAAAGATACTTAACTTCTTCTCGGATGTTACAAACAGGCTTACCATCGAATCGGGAGAATTTGATGTCAGACTAAAGCTCTATAAACGCGCAGTTGAAGATTTTCTTTCCAATCCGGTTTTCGGCAGAGGACTCGGATATATGGGCAACAGGGATATTCATCCGTCGACGCAGTTTGCACTGTGCTGGTATCATTCACTGCCGTTCCAGATCATCGGAAGCTTCGGTATCGTTGGTGTTTTAGGATACGGCGTTCAGTATTTCTTCCGTTTCAAAGTTCTTATCGAAGATTTCAGAAGCAGACTCAATATCACTGTTTTTCTTTCCTTTGCAGGACTTCAGATGATGTCTATGGTAAATCCGGGCGAATTTTGCCCGATACCCTACGCGCTGCTTTGCGTGATGATGTTTATCGTTGTTGAAAAATGTAATGCTGTAAGAAAGCTTGGAAAAATAAGATAAATAATAAATTGATTTCAAAAAGACCGCAGAACATTCTGCGGCCTTTTTGAATATAGGGATGATTATGGGCATACAATTACTGGGGTGAAATATATGGTGATAAAGAAAAATATAGTCCTCGTGACAGTCTCGATACTTCTTTTGTGCATTCTCTTTGGCGGAATATGCGTTATGGGCGTTGACAACAGTAAAGATGATATGAAAACAATAACAGTGATCGTCGATGCAGGTCACGGCGGTGAAGACGGCGGAGCAGTCGCAAATGACGGCACAGCGGAAAAGGTAATAAATCTTCAAATTGCAAAAAAGGTCGAAGCGCTTCTCAAAGCTTTCGGATACAATGTGATAATGACCCGTCAGACTGACGATGCTATATGTGATGATAATCTTTCGACGATTCGCCAAAGAAAAGTAAGCGACATTAAAAACAGGTTCAAAATCATTGAAGAAAACCCCGATGCTCTTTTTGTCAGTATCCATCAAAACAAATATGACGATTCCTCCCAAAACGGAACACAGGTTTTTTATTCTCCGAACAATTCTTCGAGTATGCTTCTTGCAGACTGTATTCAGTCAAGCGTTGTCAAATATCTGCAAAAGGAAAACACAAGGCAGATAAAAAAGTGCGGCTCGCAGGTCTATCTTCTCTATCATGCCAAGTCCACGGCGGTAATGGTCGAGTGCGGATTTGTCTCCAACAACAGCGACCTGAAAAAGCTTGAAGACGACGAATATCAAAAGCAGATGGCTCTTGCAATCGTCGCAGGAATAAACGACTACATATCAAACGAAGGCGTTTGACAAAATACAATATATAGTGTATAATAGCTCGGAATGAAAAAATAAAGGAGAAATATGAATGCCCAGAAAAGCAACATATAAAGAAAACGATATTTCTCAGCTCAAGGGTGCCGACCGTGTAAGGAAGCGCCCTGCTGTTATTTTCGGCTCAGACGGCATAGAAGGCTGTCAGCATTCTGTTTTTGAAATTCTCTCAAACTCCATAGACGAAGCAAGAGAAGGCTTCGGCAATAAAATAATTGTGACCCGTTTTAAAGACGGCTCTGTCGAGATTCAGGATTTCGGCAGGGGAATACCGGTTGACTATAACGAGCGAGAGGGGAAATATAACTGGGAGCTTGTTTTCTGCGAGCTTTACGCTGGAGGAAAATATAACACCAACGACGGCGGAAGCTATGAGTATTCGCTTGGTATGAACGGTCTTGGATTGTGCGCCACGCAGTATTCCTCCGAATATA